>DAOTTR010000428.1:0-15070 GCA_034437715.1 Caldilineaceae bacterium | reverse complement strand
TAAGACGAACGCTTTGAACCATTGGTAATTTTTCTGTAAAGCGGATGGGATAGCAGCGACGATTGCCGTTGCCCTTGCGCCGCACTCGCTGCCCTGGCCTTTAGGTGCTGGATTACCATCACCAGTGCCGTTGGTTGGCTCATGCTGGAAGCTGCTGGTGCAGACTGAGCGTCGTTGACCTGATGCAAACCTTGCTGAGTGAAGAAATATTCAGCAAGGTTTGTCCAGCTAGTTGCTCACAAACTAGCAACCCGACACTTTGCCGCAAGCGGATTGAAACCCGCGGCTGAAAACCAGGAAGTCACCGCAGCAACTCGTTTTTAGTGCCCTCAGGCACTTCCTGATCTTGTCAGCAGGCCATTTCAATGGCCCAGCCAAAAGTGTCGGGTCACTAGACTCACAAACAGGCGACCGCGCTGCAAGAGCAGGTACGCCAGCCGCGGCGATTGGCCCTCCTGCGCACGCCACGCTTGCCAGAAGCTTTGCGTCAGCGCGTCGGGCGGAGGGTTGGGTTCACTGCCATTACGTTAAGGAATTTCGTAGGTGCGGTTTGTAACCGCACTGTCTGGTTTGAACGGAGACGTGCGGTTTGTAACCGCACCTACGACTTGCCACGTTTCTTACCTTAATGGCCGTGAGGGTTGGGGTGGTTCTGGTCAGACATGTGTTTTCCTTTGGGTTGCTAAAATTAGACTGAACAATGACGAACCTGCGCGCAACCGCGCCCAGGGGCGCGCCTTAGAGGCAACCGCTCTTCGGCGCGATGCCCTGCACTGGGCAGGGCCCATCGTTTGGGGTGGATCGGGTGACCGGATGACAAGGTGAAAGACTACTGTCACCCGATCATCCGGTCAAACTACCTGGTTGCGTAATCAGCGCTTACGGCTGGGTCGAGTTGTAGAGCGCCCCGTCATCGACGGCGGCACCTTTCTTGCCCTGGTTCTTGGGCACGTTCCCCGGCACGAGGGCGGCTTGACCGGCCTCGCCGACCGGTCAAGTCTGATACTACCTCTCAATCTGCGTGCTACTTGGTAATCAACGGCAGGAAGAGTTCCTGAATGCGTTTGACGATGGTGTGTTCGCCCTGTTCGCCGTCGTTGCGCTGGCGGATGGTTTCGGCGTCCACCGCGTCGTCTGCCGCATCATTGGCCGCCGATGGTGTCGTTGCCGGAGCCACCGCGACAGAAATCGTTGCCGACCCCGCCGTTCAGGTCATCATTGCCCCACTGGCCGTAGAGGTCATCGGGACCGTCACCCCCAAAGAGGTCGTCGCCGCCAGCACCACCGAGCAGCACATCGTAGCCATCTTCACCGTAGAGCGTGTCCTGGCCCATCGTTGCCGACCAGATCATCCCAGCCCTCGCCGCCATAGAGCGTGTCATCACCGGCCCCACCGATCAGCCAGTCTGGGTGCGCATCGCCGTAAAGGGTGTCGTTGCCATTCATGCCCAAGAGGATGTCCACGCCGGGACCGCCGCAGAGCACGTCATCGCCATTGAGACCCCAGATGTCGTCGGGGCCCCCCAAGCCGAGGATCAGGTCGGGGCCGTTGCTGCCGATGATCCAATCGTAGCCGTTGCTGCCCACGATCAGGTTACCGGAGAAGCCGG
Organism: Caldilineaceae bacterium; assembly: GCA_034437715.1. GTDB lineage: Bacteria > Chloroflexota > Anaerolineae > Caldilineales > Caldilineaceae > JAHBVH01. Next base: position 13,460 of record DAOTTR010000428.1, on the reverse strand, counting down.
GGGCCGCAAAGACGCCCGGTGCGGTTTCAAAGACCGCATAGCCGCCACAGGTGGCCACGGGCACTGCCGCCGTGGGTGTCATCGTGGGCGTCATTGTCGGCGTCGCCGTAGGCGGCACAGGTGTATTGGTTGCGGTTGGTGGCACCGGGGTCATGGTCGCCGTGGGCGGCACCGGTGTATTCGTCGCTGTCGCCGTGGGCGGCACTATGGTATTGGTTGGCGTCGCCGTGGCCGGGGCGCTCTGTTCCAGCTCGAAGGCGCCGATGTCAAAGGCCGCGCCTTGCGGGCGGGCAATGCCGCGTTGGTCGGTGGCCGGACCGCTGGATGCGGCGTCGACCGCTGGGCTGCCGGTGACCAGGGCGTGGGTGGCCGTGTTGCCGGGCGCGTTGACCTACAAGTTTGTATCAAGGATGGCCGACAACGCCGTGGGCAGCGTGCCGTCGCTGGTGGCGACGATGTCATCCACGGCGGGCGTGAAGCCGTCAAAGACCTGTGCAGTGCTCAACCCGCTGTGGCCGAAGAGATTGCTGTCGGCAGAGTTGATCGTACTGGTACTGACCAGGCAGGTGGGGCTGTTGACGCTGGCCGCGCTGAGGCAGCCGACAATAAAGCTGTAGATCTCCTGCCCACTAGGCGCGGTATTGCCGGAGATCAGGCTGCGCTCCAGCGTGAGTGTGCCGCCGTTGGAGATGCCGCCGCCGCTAAAGGAGCTAGCGCTGTTGCCGCTGACTGTGCTGTTGTTCAGCGTTAGCGTGCTAATGCCGCCGTAGGTGTTGGCGATGCCGCTACCGCCGCCAGCCGTATTGCCGCTCACCGTACTGTTGCTGAGGGTGGCAAGGCCAAAGTTGTCAATGCCACCGCCAGCGTTGTTGCTGCCCGTGCTGTTGCCGCTGACCGTGCTGTTGCTCAGCGTGAGCGTGCCGTCGTTGGAGAGGCCGCCGCCGTTACCACCGCTGGGGAGACTACCGCCGGTGATGGTCGTATCGTTGAGGGTGAGGTTGCCGCTGGCATCTACTTGTAGAATGCGGAAGGCAGGTGCGCCAGCGTCGCGGGCGGATGGTGAAGCCTGCACCTTCAATCGTGATCTCGCTGGTGATGATCGGCAGGCCGTTATCCGCATTGTTCACGAAATACAGATACACGTCGCTCAGCAGCGTAATCGTATCCGCGCCGGGGGTGCCCGCGGCGCAGTCGCCGGTGGCCGTGTCGGTGTTGGCGGCGATGATGGCGTCGACGAGGAAACAGTCTGTACCGTTAATATGCGCGTCGAAAGCGAGGGGGTAGGCGTGGGCCACCGGTGCGCCGATCAAGGCCAGCGCCAGGGCCAGGGCCACGCCGGCCAGCAAAGTGCCCAGTTTGTGTTGCCAGCGCCGGCGCGTCGGGCGCGGCGCTTTGCGCACCATCGCGTAGAAGTGCTGGAAGCGTTCCAGCAGTTCGCGGCCGTTCTGCAAGAGCTGGCGCGCCAGCCGTGGCGTTTTGGCCACCTGCTCCCGCCAGGCCTGCCAGAAGTGCTGGGTCAGCTCGTCGGGCGATTGGTGCGGTTGGTTTTGGTCGTGCATGTGTTTTCCTTTGAATGAAACAGAATTGAATGAAACAGAATTGGATGGAACAACAACAAACTCGCGCGTTTGGGTCAATCCCATGCGCTCGGCAGGGCTGAGGGGATCCTAGGTCCTCAGCACTGCCCATCATTTGGGATGGGTTTCCTGGCGACTTTGCTACCTTGCCACCGGCCGCGGCGGAACAGCCGCGTTGTAGAGCCACGCTTGAAAGAAATCCGCCAGGGATTGGCCGCTCACTTCTTCGGCCAGCGCCATGAAATCGGCGGTGCTGGCGTTGCCATGTTGATAGCGGGCCACCCAGTCGCGCAACAGGGCAAAGAAGGCGGCGTCGCCGATCTGGAGACGCAGGGCGTGCAGGCTCCAGGCGCCGCGGATATAGACTGGCGCAGCGAAAAGCCGGTCGGGCGGTGGGTGCGCGGGTGCACCCAGCTGTGCCCGTACCATGTTGGCGTACTGGCTGCTCAGCAACGCCTCGAAGGTCGCCTGACCTTGCGTCTCTTCCACCCACAGCCATTCGCCATAGGTGGCAAAGCCCTCGTTCAACCAAGTGTCCTGCCAGGTGGCGGGCGTCACGCTGTTGCCCAGCCACTGGTGCGCCAGTTCATGCAGTTGCGCTTCCGCCACGCGGCCCGTGGGCAGAATGGTCAGCGTCTGGGCTTCCAGGCCGATCCGCACCCGTTCGTCGTCGATCACCGCTACACCGTAGGCCTCGAACGGGTAGGGGCCGAGCAGCTCCGTGAAAAAACGCAGCATGGCCGGCGTCTCCCCCAAGGCATCGACAAGGGGCTGGGGTCGGGAGTCCTCTGGGCGCGGCGGCAGATAGTGGCGGATGGGCAGCCCGTCCGGCCCCACGTCGGTCATGACCACAAAGGGTGCAATCGCCAGCGTGGCCAAATAGCTGGCCATCGGTCTGTTTTCCGCCCAGAGATAGGTGCGGGTGTCACCGTGATCGATTTCGTCGATCAGCAGGCCATTGGCGGCCACCACATAAGGCTCGGCCACCGTGATGGCAAAGCCATAGGTCGCTTTGTCGCTGGGGTGGTTGTTGGCCGGAAACCAGGTCATCGCGCCGGACGGTTCGCTGATCACGAAGACGCCGGGCGCCAAGCGTAGCCAGCCAATGGCGCCGTAGCTGCGCGGCACGGCCGGGTCATCGGTGATCGGCGTGGGCTGGCCGTGGTAGGCGACCGTCACCGTAAAGGGCTGCCCGCTGGCGAGCGGGCGGGCGGGCGTCAGGGTCAATTCGCTGCCAACGCGCTCGAAGCGGGCCGGGCGGTCGTTGACCTGAATGGCGTCGATCGCCAGCCCCAGGAAATCCAGATTGAAGCGGCGCAACGGTTGCAGTGCCTGCGCCTGAATCGTAGTTGTCCCCGTAATCGTGTCGTTGTCCATGTCCACGGCCAGCTCAATGGCGTAGTGGGTCACGTCGTAGCCGCCGTTGCCGAGCTGCGGGTAGAGGGGATCGCCCAACCCAGCGGCCCCGATATCGGAGCTGGACGGCGCGCTGAACGGCTGCACGCTCACCAGCGGCGTGCAGGCGCTCAGCCAGAGGCAGGCCAGCAGCAAGAGCTTCAGCATCAAGCTATCTCCGCCAACGGCGTTTCCGCCAGCGCGGCATCGGGCAAAACATAAGAATGCGCCAGATGCTCATCCTCCCACTCCAACAATTCGGGAAACCCGCTGTTGGGCAGCACCTGCACAGCGAAGATCTCCTGCACGCCGGATTCGAAGCGCAAAAAGCCCAGCGTCTCGCCCGTGTTGATGTTCACCACCCAAACGCCGCAGGTGCGCTCCTCGCCCAGCCGCTCCATCAAGGGCAGGCCGCTAAAGGTGGCCGTCTCGCGCACCTGCGAGAGGCCGATGAAGGCCAGCGGGCCGTAGAAGTCCAGGCCGCGCGTAAAGCCGGGCAGTTGCTCCCGCCACGCTGACCAGAAGTGCTGCGTCAGCTCGTCGGGCGATTGGTGCGGTTGGTTTTGGTCGTGCATCTGTTTTCCTTTGCATTGAACAGAATTGAATGGAACAACAACAAACTCGCGCGTTCGGGTCAATCCCATGCGCTCGGCAGGGCTGAGGGGGATTCCGTTCCTCAGCACTGCCCATCATTTGGGATGGGTAGAAACCAGTGAACTGCGAACAGCTAGACTGTTCCAATCAATAAAATGAGCGGAGGCAGCGTTCTCTAACCCTGCACCAGTCGCATGAGAGAATGGGACCTCCTGGTTTGATTTCATGATTTATACTCAAGTCAATTTGAGAACCGTAGTATTGCGGGCCAACGGGATCGCGTGCGTCGCACTGACCACCACTTGTTTCCAGTCTGTTAGATTCCTCCGTCAGTGCGACGCACGCTGGTCGAAACTAGGGGTTTCATTCTGATTTGCGTATAAAGCTGATAGACGGTTTATTTGTATGCCGTGGGCGGGGTGGTGGCCGCATCCGCACGGGGATACACAAAATGGGTGGACTGTGGTACACTAGTAATCCGAAGTGTGATTTGATCACGTTTGGTGCCGATCCGATCCAATCTGTTCTTTGAGCAAGGAAGACAGTTATGCAGGCAACCGAAGTACTCCAACTATTGCGCAAACATGCCGACAAATTGTCCGAACACCATGTAGCCAAGACAGCGCTCTTTGGCTCGGTGGCGCGCAACGAAGCAACTTCCAAAAGTGACATCGATATTCTCATTGAATTTCGCCAACCGGTTGGTTTGTTTGAATTTGTCCGGCTGAAGCGTTTGTTGGAATCCATTCTCGGTCGACCAGTCGATCTTGTTACACCAGATGCGTTGCGTGAATCAATGCGCGAGCAAATTCTTGCCGAGGCGCTCTATGCCTAGAGATTGGAAAATGCGTATCCAGGACATTCTGGACGCCATTACCAAAATTGAAAGCTATACCGCCGGCATGGACTACGGCGCGTTTCAAGCCGATGAAAAAACTATTGATGCCGTTGTGCGCAACTTTCAGATTATCGGCGAAGCGGCACGGTATATCCCGGCCGAGGTTGAAGCACGCTGGCCACAACTGCCCTGGGCGGATATGCGTGACATGCGTAATGTTGTGATCCATGAATACTTTGGCGTGAGCCGCGCCATTCTCTGGCAAACGACTGTCGATGATTTACCCCCGCTACCTGCGCTGCTGCAACAAATTCTCCGTGCTACTTGATCTTCATGTCTCCCAGCATTTTGCTAAACCACCTCTGCCAGCGGCGTCTCGGCCAGGGCGGCGTCGGGCAAAACATAAGAATGTGCCAGATGCTCATCCTCCCACTCCAACATCTCGGGGAACCCGGTGTTGGGCAGCACCTGCACGGCGAAGATCTCCTGCACGCCCGATTCGAAGCGCAAAAAGCCCAGCGTTTGCCCGCTTTCGATGTGTACCACCCAAACGCCGCAGGTGCGCTCCTCGCCCAGCCGCTCCATCAGGGGCAGGCCGCTAAAGGTGGCCGTCTCGCGCACCTGGGAGAGGCCGATGAAGGCCAGCGGGCCGTAGAAGTCGAGGCCGCGCGTAAAGCCGGGCAGTTGGGCGATAGTGCGGGTTGTGTATGGGGCGCTGCGCCGCCTGAAGCGGGCCGCGCGGGTGGTGTCGCGCTCGACGACGGCGAGGTTGCCCTGGCCGGATTCGAGGAGGTAGAGTTGGTCGTTGTACCAGCGCGGCGAGTGGGGCATGGAGAGGCCGCGCAGCAGGATTTCATTGCTCTCGATGTCCATCAGCAGTCCACCGTCGGCCTTGTTCGCGCGCCAGCCGCCCGCCGTGTCGGTCTCGCCCAGCGCAGTGACGTACTTGGGACGTCCATCCACCATGGCCAGACCGTTGAGGTGGCAGCGATCTTCGGGCGCGTAGGCGCTGATAAACGGGGGTCGCCAGCGCGGCGTGAAGCTGTGGGCGGCGTCCAGCGTGCAGAGGCAGCCAAAGCGCGTGTTGACCAGCCACAGTTCTTCGTCAGCGGCAAAGGCCATTTCATGAATGTCGATGTCGCCGGTGATGTGGATGCGCCGCGGCAGATAGCAGGCGTCATGTTTATTCACCGGCTCCAGCTTGCGCGCCAGTGCCCGCATATTATGCATTTCCCACACGGTCTTCTGGCCGCCGATGGCCAGTTTGTTGCCCTGCACCGCAATGCCCATGGGTTTGTCAAAGGTGCGGAAGTGGGTGTTCAGCGTGCTGGTCGGGCCGTGCCCGTTGCTGGCGGCGCCAGGGTCATGGCGCACTAGAATCACCTTGCCGGCCTGATAGGTGGAAACGACCAGGCTGATGCCCAGTTGGGCAAAGATTTGCGACAGACCAGTCGTATAGACGCTGCGCAGGGGTTGTTCTGAGGGAGTGGTTTGGCTCTCGCTGCTCATCGTGGATGTTCTCCAGGTTTCTTGACAGGTTGATTGACTTGTCGTGGCTATTCAGCCGGGTCTCCCGCCACACTTGCGGGCAAGGATGAAAACCGGATTAGAGCATAGCTGCCCAACGCAAATCAATCGCACATAAACGCAAAAGTTGACCACGTTACGCTTCCGCCTTGTCATGTTCCACCATATGCTCAACCAACAAGAGTGGAAACCCCAAGCTGTAGATTTGTTCGATCACTCCTACCAGCGCGGCCTGATCCGCGACTTGGCCCACCAACACCGTGACACCTTTGCCACCCGGCTGGTGACAGTAGATCACCCAGACGCCACTGAGCATCTCCAGCCAGCAGGCCTCGAAGAGACCTTGTGCGCAAATGCGATAGTGGGCGGGGTGGTCCAGGTGTAGGCTGTGTACATCCATAGTCATGGCTTCTTGTGTTCGCTTTGCATCGCATCGTCCTACCCACCAGCGCGTCAAGGCGCGCAGTACTGGTGTACAGTCAACAACCTTGACGATGCACATCTGTTGGGTCTGCTTGCCCGCTACTATAGCAGGCCGCGTGGATGACGCGTATCACACAAAAAGTAGTATCTTCAGTAAAAAAGAGGAAGAGAAGGGCAGATGTGCGGGATCTGATTCAGGCCAGCGGTAAGAGGCTCAATTCCTCGGCCTTGATCAGCGCTTCCCGCCGATTGCGTACACCCAACTTGGTATAGATGTTGTTGGCGTGCTTCTTGACCGTGTTGGGCGAAATGACCAGCGTTGCCGCGATCTCATCGATCGAGAGGCGTTGGCGGATGAGCGCCATCAGTTCGAGCTCGCGTGAGGTGAGCGGAGTAATGCCGTGGTGCTTGGCATAGTGGGTGGCTAGCGCGCGGCGTTCGGCGGGGTCGTGCGTTTGGGGAAAGGCGGCCAACAAGCGTTTGACCGACGGAGCTGGGCCGCGCGCTGCCCCAAACAGGCGCAACAGGTCGGCCAGGGGCGCACCGAGATCAAGAAACGTGCGCACAAAGCCACCGGTCTCGCCCAATGTGAGCGTCCGGGCCAGTACATCAAATGCCTCCTCTGTGCGCCGCAGGCCGTGCAGGATGAGCGCTTGCAGCGCGCCAAGTTGGATCACTTGCCGCGTATTATGAGTATTTTCGGCATTGCGCAGACAAAGGGCAACAAATGCCAACGCCTCGGTCAGCGCGGCGGGCGTGCCCACAGCCAGCAGCGCACAGAGACGGGTCAAGGGCGGCAATTCCACTCCAATCGCCATGCCCTGGTTGGCTGCGGTATCGATCGTCTGTGTCTGGCGCAGGGCATCCGCTGTTTGACCGTTGTGCAGCGCTAGCCGTACCTCGAATGCCGCCGAGAGAGCCAACAACTGCGGGCGGCGGATTTCAGCGGCGAACGCACGTGCCGCCTGTGCATAGGCAAGCGCCTGACTGGGCGCGCCGTTGGCCTGGGCAATCAGCGCAAGTCCGAGCAAACTGCCCTGATAGACGCTCGGATTGGTGCGATAGCGCATGGTTTCCACACGCTGCCAGTGGTGGGTGGCGGTGGCCAGATCATTTTGTTCATAACGCGTCATACCGAGCAAATAGTGCGCCCAACCATGCCACATATCGACAAAGCCGATGCCTTGCCAGGCCGCATGACCCTTGCTGTCCTCCACCGCGGCTACGGCCTGTGTCGCTGCATAGACTGCTTCGGTCAGTTCCCCCGCATGAAGATGGAGGATGGCGAGCCCGCCGAGCAAAATGACCTGTGTGGGACGCTGTTGCGCCGTCTCCTCGATCAGCGCCGTGTGCAGAAGACGATGCCCAACGGCTATCTCGCCGGTGCAGGTATAGGCAAGGGCGAGATGCATCAGCGCTTGGGCGCGCCCAAATAAGTGTGCGAGTAATCTCTGTTCAAGCACACCTTGGAGGAGCAAGATCGCCTGCTGGGGTTCGCCGTTCCAATAGGCAAATATCCCGCGCAACAGTGCCAAGTCGGCCAAAAGCGCTTGGCGGCGCTCGGCGATCAGTTTCGGATCCTGCTGGATCATGGCTTCAATGTCTGCAAGCCGCGCCGATGGTGTGGCAGGACCAATGCCAAATGCCGATAAGCAGAGCTGTGCGAAGAGCAATCCCGGCTGCGCCTGGATCGTCGCTGGCGGAAAGAGCGCGAGCCAGCGCATTAACGTGGGGGCCGGTAGCTGCTGATCCAGCATCGCATGGAATTGGCTAATGAGCAACTCGGCCGCGACGCTTTCATCCCCGGCAGCGAGCGCGTGACGCAGCGCATCGTCAATCAGCCCCACACGGGCATACCAAGCACTGGCCACCTGGTGCAGACGCGCCAAATTCGCTGGCGACTCGGTACGTTGCAACTGGTGGCGTAAAAGTCGCGGAAGAGATCATGATAGCGCACCCAGTCGCCAGTCTGGTCGAGCGGAATGACAAAGAGATTTTGCGCTTCCAATTGGGCGATCAGTGCCTGGCTGGAGAGTGTTGGCCGGCAGTCGGCCAACAACGCGTCGGCCAGCGGTGCGCAGAAACGATCGACAATCGCGGTGCGCAATAAAAAGGTGCGCACCGGCTCAGCAAGATGCTCCATCACTTCTTCGACTAGATAGCCGACCAGCAGCCGATCATTGCCGCGAAAGTGGCCCAAGAATTGGTGGGGATCTTGGCTCTGCAGGGCGATGCTGGATAATTGCAGCGCCGTGATCCAACCCTCGATGCGGGCATGGAGCAGGTTCAGCGCATCGTCGTCCAATGATTGGCCGAGCCGGCGATCCAGAAAACGGCGCGTTTCCTCAACCCTAAAACGCAGATCGCTGGCGCGTAGCTCGGTGATCTGTTGCTCGATCCGCAAGCGGCCTAAGTGCAACGGCGGGTCGCTGCGCGCGAGGATCACCAAATGCAGCCGCGGCGGCAAATAACGCAGCAGATGGCGCATCACCTGATGCACCTCGTTTGATCGGATCAGGTGATAGTCGTCGAGGACGAGCACGAGTTCCGCGGCGAGCGTACTCAGCTCGCTGACCAGAATGTCGGCGAGATAGTCTACGCCTGGCAGTTGGGCCGCGCCCAGTAGGCTGTGGGTGGTGGGACACGCCTCTGGTTCACAGGTGCGCACGGCAAAAATCAGATAGCGCAGAAACTGGACAAGTTGGTTGTCGCCTTCATCCAATGAGAGCCAACAAGCTTTTTGCTTGTCGCTCGTCGCGTTCAAGCCAATCTGATCCAGCCATTGGCTGACGAGTGTACTCTTGCCAAAGCCAGGGGGCGCAGAAACGAGCGTGAGTTTATGCAGCAAGCCCGCATTCAAACGGGCAAGAAGGACAGGGCGCGGCACCCAGTTGTCGTCGGCCCGTGGGCGATAGAGCTTCGTTGTGAGCAGCAATGTTGGTGGGGCTTGCATCTATGTCTCTACATATGGGTTGATTGGATGGCGTGTACCCTAATTATACACGCAGTCAGGCAAGCAATCAAACATCGGGCCAGCGACTACCCATCCCACGGTTGAAACACGTGGGCTTTCCGCCGAAAGGATCGTAAGGGGATGGCCCATCCTAGAGTGGGCAAGTGATTGCGCTGCGGAAGGGTGCTAGTGTCGAGTAGCGGAGCGGCGAGTAGAAAAGCTGAAAAAAACGCACCGGAAAATGTTTACAAAGATACGTATCTTTGTAAACATTTTCCGGTGCGTCTGAATCCGGTTAGGATTCAATCGATAGTATCCCCGTGAGGATTTGAACCTCAGACCTCTTGGACCGCAACCAAGCGCTCTAATCCGCTGAGCTACGGGGACATAATTTTGGGTTTTTAGGCGCTGGGCAATTGCACAAGCAACCGAAAACCTGTGGCGGGGAGGGAGGGATTTGAACCCTCGAGGGACATTGCTATCCCTACCCACTTAGCAGGCGGGCGCACTCGACCGGGCTATGCGACCTCCCCATAATCGACTAGGCTATATGGCGGAGGGAGAGGGATTCGAACCCCCGGTGACATTACTGCCACAGTTGTTTTCAAGACAACCGCCATCGTCCACTCGGCCATCCCTCCACGGATGATTGGCTATTCGTATACCACTTTTTGCCGTATTACAGCTTGTGTAATAACATCGTGTGTGATGGTCCGTAACGAACGATTCCTGTCAGCGAATTATACATTCTTGCTAACAAAAAGTAGTATACCTTAGCCCCATCCGCGTGTCAAATTTACCGCAAAGAAAATAATCGCTATTGCACAAAGTGTGGCAGCGAATTGCTATGCCTGCTGATTAAATTACGCGCTCATTGCCGCCGTCGATTGGCACTTGCGCGCCGGTGGTTTTGGCAAAGAGTGGCCCGGCCATAGCACAGGCCAATGCGGCCACATCTTTAGCCGTGATCTTGGTTTTTAGCACATTATTGCGCTTGTACTCCTCTACGCTCAGCCCGTAGCTACGGGCGCGACTCGCGAGTACCTCTGGGGTCCAAATGCCGGTATCGAAAATTTGGTTGGGATGCAACACATTGACCCGAATACCAAACTGGCCTAGTTCTAACGCAGCCACGCGCGCCAGTTGTGTCAGCCCAGCCTTGGCCACCGAGTAGGCCCCGGCACCTGGCCCTGGCGCGGGCACATTCTTGGAGGCGATGATGATCACGGACGGATCAAGGCCAAGCTTGAGATAAGGAATACTGGCTTGCAATAGCTGCTGATGGCTGGTCAGATTCAGCGCCATGCTGCGCGCCCAGGCATTCGCGTCCATATCGGCAATCGTCTGGCTTTTGGGAAACATGCCGGCGTTGCAGATCACAATATCCAGCCCGCCAAAGTGGCGCACGGTGGCGTCCACCGCGCTTTGCAGTTGCGCGGCATCGGTTACATCACAGAGGTGCCCAAGAATGCTAGTCGAGCCAAAGAGGGTGCTGATGGTCGGGTTGATATCGAGCGCGGCCACACAAGCGCCCTGCGCCGCCAAGGCCTCGACACACGCTTTGCCAATCCCGCTAGCCGCGCCAGTGACCAGGGCCACTTTGCCTTGCAACGCCGGGCCACTCTTGCCTTGACGACTGGCCTTGGCTTGTTCCAATTCCCAATATTCCACTTCAAAAATCTCAAATTCATCCAACGTACGCCAGCCGCCCAACGCTTCGGCGCGCGGAATGGCCTGGCGCGTATGCGCGTTGATATCGTTGATAATCGCCGCTTCTTTGACCGAAGGGGCGAAAGCCACCGTACCCTGTCCCGGCCAGACAGCCCAACGAGGAGCCGGTTCTAATTTTTTGAGCGTTTTATTGCCAAAACGAGTTTGATAGGTCACCAAATTACGCGCAAAATAGGCATCATAGTCATGGACATACGCCGCCACTTCCGCCGCCACATCGTTGCCCACCACCACGGGAATCCGTCGCGTGCGCAGGACATGATCGGGCGTGAGCAAGCCGCGCGTGGCAATGGTGCCAATGTCCGGTAGATTTGAAAAGGCAATCGCCTCTTCACCGGCATCCAGACGAGCAACCACAGCCTCGCCGCGCGCCACAGAAACCGCCTGGCGCAATTGGGCCAACATTGCCAAGTTTTCCGGTTGGCGAGTGGCGTTCGGCGCACTGACCTTGGCCTGTTGCGCTAAGTAGGCTTCAGCCCGATCGACAATCGCAATGTGCTGTTCATAACTGCTTTGGGCATCATCGGCAAAGGTGAAGACGCCGTGGTTCATGAGCAGAATGCCGTCGAGTTTGTGCCAATCCACGTCGCGTGTCATCTCGTAGACCGTGCGCGCCAGAATAAAACCGGGCATGACATAGGGCACGATGAACATATTCGGGCCATAGAAATCACGTATGCGCGCCTCACCATCGGGCGTATTCATAATCGTGACAACGGCGTCGGCGTGGGAATGATCGACAAAGGCGAAGGGGATGATGGCGTGCAAAATGGTCTCGACCGACGGTGTGGGCGCACCAGGATCGAGCAGCGCGCCGCGCAGCGTCTTGACCATGTCGCCGTCGCTCAGGGTGGCGAAATCGGCCAGCCGTTTGGCAACCGCCAGCCGCACGGGTGCAAAGCCCGGCTTTTCGATCGTCCCCAGATCCCAGCCACTGCCCTTGACGTAGAGCACATCAATGTCGTCACCAAAAATATCAGTGCTGCTGGCTTTAACCGAGGTATTGCCGCCGCCATGCAACACCAATGCGGGGTCGCCGCCCAGTAGGCGTGACGTGTACACACGCAATGCCAGCGGATCATCGGCATACGCGGCGGCAGCTTGGTCGTTCCATAGACTCTGCATAATCGTTCCTTTTCTAGGCTGTAGCGGGTTGAGAATAGCAGAGATTGTAACGCAGCCCAGGCAGATTGCCAAAGCGGCTTGCCAACGCGGCTTGCCCAACAAAATCATGCGTAGGGGCGGCCGCGCAGCCGCCCCGCGTTTGGCTCGCTGCGAACGGGCGACTGCAAGCCGCCCCTACTGGATACTTTATTCTTTGCAATGGCCTAAGAAGTTATTGTGCAATTCTACTTACTATGCTCTTGGTGGTTCTGCGGACAATCAGTTTGCGCACGGGTGGCCTATTCCTATACCAACTACCAGATTCTCCTTTCTGTGTTCTCCTTGGCATGTGTATGTAAGAACAGACCCGGCAATGACGCCGGGTCTGTTCGTTTTTGCGAACTTTCCCTACGCCCAATCGATGCTTCCCATTAACCCCGCATGATCGCATATTGGATTCACGTTGCAACCAAAGTAGAAGAACAGCGTACCAATCTGTGGTATATTTACCCGTGATATAAGTATAATTATAAAATTTTGTATCTCTGGATCTCATGTCGTGCTCGTTACGATGCGGCGCGTCGCACATACGCACAGAAGATTCAAAACGCTATAGTCGCTCATTTTTTACAGGCATATCAATGCGCTATGCCGGACATCATAGGAAAAGGAACCTCCAATGAACCAACCAATGATCCAGGCTCGCCAGGTTCACAAAACCTTCCAAGCTGGCAAAATCGAAGTCCATGCTTTGCGCGGAATCGATCTAACAGTTTCCCCCGGCGAGATGGTGGCGATCATGGGCCCATCTGGTTGTGGCAAGACGACATTGCTTAACTGTCTATCGGGCTTGGATGACTTTGATGCGGGTGATGTCGAGATTGAGGGGGTCAACCTACGCGCCATGAACGATCGGGCGCGTACGGCCTATCGCGCCCAACGCATGGGCTTCATTTTTCAGACCTTTAACTTGCTGCCCGTGATTACGGCTATCGAAAACGTAGAACTACCCTTGTTGGTCAGCGGGGTGCGCCCGGCCGAAGCGCGCCGCCGTTCCACCGCTGCATTGGCACAGGTCGGGCTGGCCGACCGTGCCCATCATCGCCCCGCCGAGCTGTCGGGTGGGCAGCGCCAACGGGTGACGATTGCCCGCGCCCTGGTCAACCAACCGGCCATCGTCTGGGCCGATGAGCCGACGGGCAATCTGGACAGCAAGACCGCTGGCGATGTGTTGACGCTGATGCAGCGCTTAAACAAGGAAAAAGGCCAGACCTTTGTCATTGTGACCCATGATGCGGCGATTGGCGCGCTGTGTGAT
>DAOTTR010000427.1:0-13071 GCA_034437715.1 Caldilineaceae bacterium | reverse complement strand
GCACCCTGGATGATCTGGTTGAAAGCTTCGGTCACGGCATCGCGCGCCGCAGTGTAGGAAATAAGTTGTGGCTCATAGGCGCTGTAGGGCAGCAGTGCCAACGCCTGGCCCCATTGCGGGTTCTTGCTGACATAGTCGGCCAGGTACTCTTCGGTACCGGCGCGAGTGGGGAAGTAGTTGCTGACTTCGACCCATTGGGCTTGCACTTCGGGTGAGGTAAACCATTTGGTGAAGATCCAAGCCGCCAACTGCTGTTCCGGGCTGGTATTGGTGATCATAATATCGCCACCATAGATGTTCATGACCGGTTCGGCGGTGGTGTGCGGAATGGCGGCAACACCCCAAACATCGGGTTCCGTGCCTTTTTCGGTGGCGACCGTCGCAATGTCCGCCGCGTAGAAGGGCAGGCCAGAGCTTGAGCCCTGGGCAAAGCTTGCCCGGCGATTGGCGAACTCGGTGTTCGGGAAACCATCGGTGAAGAGGAAAGCACAACCTTCGTCATACATACCCTTCAGGAAGGTCATGGCTTCAACCGTAGCTGGGCCATTGAAGAGATACTCGGCACCATCTTCGGTCAAGACATCACCACCAAAGGCAAAGGTCCAAGCAGCGACTGCCGAAGCATCGTCGCGCAGGATGTAGCCACCGGTGCCATCACCATTGGCTGCCGACGCGGCACAGGCCATTTCCTTGAACTCGTCGGGCGTGGTGGGTGGGCCAGCAAAGCCAAGTTCTTCCAACCAGGTCTGGTTGTAATACATCACTTCCATAGAGCGGTTCGGCGGGAAGCCCAAGCGCTGGTTGTCAAAGACCGGATGCACGCTCTGCTCGAAGAAGGCAGGGAAGAAATCGGCCTTTTCTTCGGCGGTCAGACCCCAAGTTGCATCATCGACAAAGACATTGAAATCAGCCAAGGCGTTATTCAACTGGTAGAAAGCCTGATCGTTCTGGTAACCAACGATCAAGGCCGCCGGCTGCTCACCAGCAGCAATGCTGGCATTGACTTTGTCACGAATTTCGTCGTAGCCGCCTTGATTCTGGGCTTCGAGGGTGATTCCGCACTCGTTCGTGCTGTTGAATTCCTCGATCATCGGCAACATGCCTTCTTCGCGTGCGCCACTGTGTTGGTGCCACCAGACAATGCTTTGGCCACGCGGATCAACGCCCGCCAGCGCGCCTTCAGTGGCAGGTGTACAAGCACCTTCGGCTACCGTGCCAGTGTCCGTCACGGTGGTGGTTTCCGTGGTCGTGGTCGTGCTCGTCACCTCGGTGGAAGCGGCGGGTGCTTCCGTGGCAACCGCTGCGGGTGCCGCGGCTGGGGCTGCACCGGTACAGGCAGCCAATACCAGCAGCACGCCGGCCAATAGCGCTGATAGCCAAGATTGCTTTTTCAGCATACGATTCTCCTTGTTGTAATGCAACATGTTTGAAAACTTTCGTAAATGCATACGAATTTATAAACGCAACACCGTATGAATACGTGTGCTTCGTTAACGCTGTGGTGGCGATAGGATGAGCCCATCGCACTTGGGACGCAACAATCCTCCAGCGTAATTGTTCAGCTAGAAAGAAGGTTTCGTCACGAATTAGCCGAATGAATCGAATTTTCCCTGAGGCAATTCGCGCAATTCGTGACAAGCGCTAAACAAGTGTCTTCAAGCTCTATCCCTTCAACCCGGATGTGGCAATGCCTTCGATAAAGGTTCTTTGCGTAAAAAAATAGACCAGCAAGATCGGCGCAATCGTAATCATCGAGCCGGCCATTTGCAGCTGAAAAAAGGAGCCAGCTTCGTCCAAAAAAGCCAAGAGGCCATAAGAAATCGGTCGCCATTCGGGAGTCGTCGTCACCAAGATCGGCCAGGCCAGCGAATTCCACGAGCCGATAAAGCCGAAGAGCGCCAGGGTCATAATCGGCGCGCGCGAAAGTGGCACAATGATCGCCCAGAGATAGCGCAAGTGCCCAGCACCGTCGATCTGCGCCGAGTCCCATAACTCGTTGGGTACCTGTTGAAAGAATTGGCGCAACAAAAAAATGCCAAAGGCACTCGCCATAAAGGGAATGGTCAGCGCCGGCCAGTTGTTGATCCACGGAATCGGACTGATGCGCCCCAGCCAGGAAACCGTGATAAAGTTGGGCACCCAGGTGATCGCTTCCGGCAACATTAGCGTAGAGAGCAACAAGGCAAAGAGAAAGCCCTTGCCAGGGAATTCCATGCGCGCAAAGGTGTAGGCAGCCAACGTGCAGAAAACCAATTCGCCGACAACAGTGATCGCGGTGAGCTTCACGCTGTTCATGAAATAGAGCGAGAACTTGGCGTCATTCCAGGCCTGGAGATAATTGCCCCATTGCGGCGTACCGGGCAGAAAGCGCCCTCCTGTGGCCTCGGTGAGATTCATCAGCGAAACACTCACCGTATAGAGAAAGGGCACCAGCGCGATAAAAGCACCAAATACCAACACAAGGTAGATCAAGAAGGTGCCGCTATCAAAGCTACGACCGGGCGCAGGCTGGGGTGAAACAGTTGTGAGATTAGCCATAGAAAACTCGTTTACTAGCGATCCGGTTATTGGCAAAGGTGAGCACAAGAATGATTAACAAGAGCAAAATAGCCAATGCCGAGGCATAGCCAAAGCGCGTATCCCGCTTAAAGGCCTGGAAAATGACCACACTGGCCGTATCGGTGGTACCAAGC
The DNA here is from genome assembly GCA_034437715.1 of Caldilineaceae bacterium. GTDB lineage: Bacteria > Chloroflexota > Anaerolineae > Caldilineales > Caldilineaceae > JAHBVH01. The sequence continues at coordinate 10,378 of DAOTTR010000427.1, read as the reverse complement.
GCCGCGGCATTACGCAACACATAGATATGATTAAAGGCTTTGAAGGTGCCGATCACCGAGTAGAGCGTCAAAAAATACATGGTGGGCGACAACAGGGGCAGCGTAATATGGCGAAACTGGGCCCAGCGATCGGCACCATCAATCGCCGCGGCTTCGTAGAGTGGCCGTGGAATGTTGCCCAAACCGGCCAGAAAAACCACGGTGTTAAAGCCAACATAGCTCCAGACCCCAAAGACCATAATCACGACCAACGCCAAGCTAGGGCCGGCGGCCCACGTGGGCAGGGTTACGCTAGAGCCGAGGATGAGCTGAAAAATGCCGGCGGGTTCATTGAGCCACTGTAGCGGATCGATCCCAATCGACCCCAATGCACTATTAAACAGGGCCGTCGGTCGATTCGAAAAAATGATGCGAAAGACAGCCGCGGTGCCAACAAAGGGCGCAATGTAAGGGATGAAATAGACCATGCGAAAGAAGGCTTTGCCCCGGATGCCCTGGAAGAGTAGAATCGCTAAAATCAATGAAATCGACAGTTGCGTAGGCACAGTGCCCAAGGAGTACCAAACCGTCGCTTGCAGACCGACCCACCAATCTTTATCCCCCTGGGCAATAATACGAGGCAATTCTCCGATCAACACCCACGCACCGACGAGCAGCATGGCCGCTGCGCCCAAGCGTGCGAAGGTGTTCAGGTTGGAGTGGCGCTCACTGGCGCTTTCCCATAGCCACCAAGCGATGAGCAAAAGCAGGAAACCGCCGCTAATCGTAATAATCTGGGCCCACAGATCCAATCCTTCGCCCGCTGCCAGCGCTTCGGTATAGGCTTTGTTGATTTCGGTCCACGTTAGCCACGTGAGTCCCGCTGCGCCCATCAGAAAGATCGTAAAATTCACAAACGCAGCCAGATAATTGCCAATGCGCAATTGAAATTGTGGATTACGTTCCAACAATGTCGTGACGATTGCCCCCAAGAGCAGCAAACCAATCGCCACCCCCAATGCCTGTTGCACTGTATCATTACCCCAGGCAACCCAAATCAATTCGCGGAACTGACTATTCGTCGCATTTTGGCCGCGCAGTTGATTGGGAATATCGAGCAATAGGGGAAGCAGGCGGAAAATCCAGAGAACGACAGCCGCACAACCGGTTCCGATGAGCAAGCCAGGAACAAACCAAAGCCACGGGTTTTGGCCTTTTTCTCGGCTCGTGCGGATCGCGTCAATGACATTGCGGATCGCAAATACGAGACAGATCGCCGCCACCCAAAAGGCGATGACGTAGGTTAGCTCACCCATAGCCCGCACATAATTGTCTAAGCCATCGTAGGTGCCCACAATTTGATTGAGCCCACGCAGCGTACTTTGATAGGCGGCAAAGATCAATGGAAAAAGCCCAAAGGCACCAATGATCAACAGCGCTGGAAAGAGAAAGGCGTAGGCCAACAGTGCTTCACGCAGACGACGGCCATTACGACCAGCAAACAAACGCGCCATAACGGTAGGCTGGCTTGATGGCGCTGGCGAGCTGACCGATTTTGTTGCAATTGTGCTGCTCATGAGGTAGAGTCCCGACTTTTTCTGCAAGGGCATGAAAACAACAGCCGCTTTACACTAGACACAAGCACGATAGATCGCTCGCAAGTTGCTATCAGACAACAGCCGTTGTGCGACGCAGGTTGCCGCAATAGGATTTTCTCATAAGCATAGTATAACCAACCCGCAGAGGTGCGTCAACCAGGAAGTAGCTTTAGGCGCGTATGCTCGCTTCCATTCGCGACACCCATCATCTAGCCTACTTGAAGAGTATTAATTATGGATTAACATCTGGTAAAGACACCTTTGCCACGTTGTGGGCTACGTTATGTTCGACAGTAGAGATTATGCCGATTGGTTATTTGGGCAACAAAACCAGGTGCAATGGTTCTTGTAGGTGCGGTTTGTAACCGCACAAGCGCATGCACAAAATTAAATCGGCCTTAGGTCTAGCGTCTGCAATAGCCAGCATTTACGCAACACGTATGGTGCGCGTTGCGCGATTGATCAACAGATAGTAGATCCCTAGCACGCCACTACCGATCAAAATGATTGTGTAGACAATCAGGTTATCGCGATACGGCGCGTTAATTGTGGGAAGACGCAAGAGAAAAGGGCCGAGCAACACCAGATCATAGGCCAGAAAACTCCAAAGCTGCGCACAGGCCCCATACCAACGCGGCTGCAACAACGCATAGAGAAAATAAAAGGCATCACCCAGAAACATCCAGCCGAAGACCACAGAAACCGGTCTATCGACCTCCCAAGGTAGAATATCAGGCATCGGCAAGAGCAAAGCAACCCCAACGAGCGCGAGGGCCAGCACAAAAATGATATACGAAATGCGCACCAGGGCGGGCATGGGTCGGGCATCACGGATCGGGATACGGTGCGCCCAGCGGAAGAGCAAAAAATTAAAGGCAGTAAATAACGCACAAACGACCGCATAGGTGAGGATAAGCCAAGTAGAGGTAGAAGTTTCCAGCGCAAGCAGGCCAAAATAGATGGACAGGCCCCCCATCATCACCAGCAAATTGAGCGCGCCCGCCGCAATCGCACCGAGCTCGCCGGTGATGGCGATCCAGAGACAGGCCGCGGCAATCGCCGCTTGCATGGCCGCGACAAAAGCGTAAGAAAGCGGTTTGTCTTCCCAGGGCCAGGTCCAAATTACCCACGGTAGCTTCAAAAAAAAGCCGACACTCAATCCGATGAGCACAAGGCCCACAATGCCCAAAATCATGCGGATGATTGACTGCATCTTGCCTCTGGTCTTTCTCGGCTGCGAAGTTTTACCGTGCTGCTGGATATAGCAACCACAGTATATCACAAAAATAGCCGCACGAAAACAAAAATCCAGCCACTTTTCAGCAGCTGGATTTGGTTCGCCAGGAATTTCAGGGGGGTGACATCGCCAACCACCGGTTAAAACCGGTGGCTGCGACAAGCAACCGGCTTAAGCCGGTTTGGAATACTAGTACAGTTGGGCGTAGATACCACGGCAGTTAATCAGGCACGTTACTCGTGTACATCATGGTAAAAATAGGGTACCTTATTTACGCCGGGATCTACTAGGCGTCGGTTCGGGTGCCCCCTAGGCGCGATGCTGTCAACCCCCTGAATTCCGGTTGAACCACGATAATTTACCGATTCACAATGGGCAAATAGATCTCACTTGCGATAGCATAGACGGGTATCACGCGGAATTGGCTCACAATCTGTGGTGTGAGACTCGTAATGCTGATCGGGTTATTCGTCAATTGGGCCGCGGTATAGGCATCGGTGCCATAGGTGGTGACCGTGAGCGTTTGCGTATTTTCGGCAATCTCAAACTCTGTCCAGCCATAGGTGTGGACAGCCATATAATCACCTTGCAGTAAGGTTGCTTGGATGGGTGAATTGTCCAACCCAACCGGATCATAGCCCAACGTGGTCAACACTTGGTTCGAGAAAGATTTGAGCAAGTCATCTTTGTCATTGACAACGCTATCCAAATCATTCGAGATGGGGAGCGTTGCATAGAGTTGCTGCGTTGCGGTCGGGATGAGACCAGCCTGTACGGCCAGCGCGGCCGTGGTTGGCCCAAATGGGGCATCAAAGGCCACCGCACCCGTCGTGATCTCAAAGGCACCGGTGCTTTGTTGCGCACCCCCAGCACTGTTTTGATAGGTGAGATTATTCACCACCGTGCCATGAATGTCCGCCGCTACAAAGACGACATTCTCAATGTCATTGTCCACAATATACTTGAGCAGATCGGCACGCTCGACCGCATAGCCTTCATAACGATCCTGTGCATCTAGCGGCCCCAGATTTTGGATCGGGGTGGGCAACGCCACAAATTTCCAGGTGATACCCTTTGTCTGCGCATCCAGCAGATCGGTTTTGAGATCCTGCAGTTGTTGCACACCCAAAAAGGTGCGACCCACCGTAAAAGTCTGAGAAATGAAAGCGCCGACGGCAAACGGATTGGCATATTGAGATGGGGCAAGTGGTGGAATGGGCGCATCGCGGAACGAACGGGTATCCAACACAAAGAGCGCCGCGTCACTGCCAAAGGTGCGATAGCGATAAAGCTTGCGTTCATTGTCCATGCGCCCGTCGCCCCCCACCGTGCCATAAAACTCAGCTTGCAGGGGATTATAGTCGTGGAACGCTTGCAGACCCGCTTCATAGAGCGGCGCGTCATTGACCAAGCCGCTGGTCATGGCGAAGCGTGCATCCAGGCTGGCATTGATCCCACCGGCAAAATCATTGATCACCTCGTGATCGTTGATCGTGGCAAAGAGGGCCGTGCTGCGCCGCAAATCGCCCAGGGTGTTCAGCGTCAGTTTGTCCAAATAGACTTCATTGTGCTTGGCGCGATATTCGCTCAAGGTGGTGGCTTGCGTTACAGGAACTGCGGGCGAAGGAATATCGGCAAAGATCGTGTTGCCCAGGGCGACAAAGAAATCGAGTTCACGCGTAAAGGCATTGCGCACAGCGACATAGGGCAGCAAGTCGCCCCGCCAATCGCCGCCGGCACCAAAGCGCAAACCCGTTTGCGCGCCCAAGCCAGCCGCCGTACGGAAGGTGCCCGTCAGCCCGATGGTATTAGGGCTAAAGACGTGATAGAGATATTGGGTATTGGACAGCAGACCACTCAAGCTGACCGTTACAGGAATCGCAGTATCAATGACTTCGCGCGTCAACGTCACGGTCGTAGTGAGGTTCACACCATAGGTAAAGGTGACAATCGAAGGCAAAACACTGCGCGCCCACAAAACCGCGCTATCCTGGTCCACATCCCCAGCGGCCACATCGTTCACCAGCACATTGACCGGCGGCAATGTTGACACGGAGCTCGCAGTTGGTGTTGCTTGAAGCGAATTATGCGCACTGAGTGTGGACCAACCGGCCAGCACCAGCACAAAGGCACTGCACAGGGTTAAGGCGATAAAAAGTGCTTTGCCCCAGCGCTGCCGACGCGACTTGCTGACATACACCGTATGGTCAACCAGCGGTGATTGTTGAGAGGTCATAACGATCCTTTCCTGCATTCAATAATTTGATTTGTAAGATACCGCGCCTACGCACTGCTTAGCCCTTTAGCGTCAGCTAGACCCTAAAGGGCTCTGGTGGCGCAATCAACTTGCGTAAGCCCTAAGGCATACATATAGGCATATAGGTAAAGCTTACATAAGTTTACGGCTTTTATAGGTATCTGGCAATGCGACGGTAGGTTGATCGCAATTATTTCTAGTCAAGATTGCCCAACAAATTGGGCAGGTAGAGAACAAAGCGGCTGGCAAGCCATAGGCACAGACAGGGCCGCGCTTGCCTAATCCACAAAATTATGCCTTAAAATTTGGAATACATCCAAAACTTTTCTGAATAAGGATCTGTTTCGCCATCTATCTCAACCTCGTATATACTTTAGAGATTATCTGTTTCTTAAACTAATCGATGCTACAAATATACCGCAATCGCTCATCATGATAATCTATTACCAGGGTAATTGCCTGTAAATTTTTATCATCGATGGCATTGCTCAGTGTAGTTCCGGCAATCGATCAGCTAATCCTTTGGATATGGGCATATTTATGGAAATACTGGGTGGACCCCTTTTCGCAGTCGCCGGGGCCGGTGAGTCGCATGGGCCGGCGATTACAACGATTGTCTTTGGTTGCCCCCCCGGTTTGCGCGTCAGCCGGGCACAGATCCAGGCGTTTCTCGATCGCCGCCGCCCTGGCAGCAACAAGCATGGCACCCCACGCAACGAAAAAGATAAGGTGTTGCTGCTCTCGGGACTCTATGGCGAAGATCAGGATAAGCTGCTGGCCGGCCCCGCGATCCAGACGCAAATCGACGACGTGGAATCGATCACCACGAGTTATGAACAAGGTTTCACCACGGGCGAACCGATTGCCGCTGTGGTCTTTTCTACGTCGCAAAAATCGGGCGACTACAAGCAGTTCTCTGGGCTTACCGGCGAAGTGCGTCCCGGCCATACCGATCTGGTCAAATATCATAAATCCCAGGGCTTTGTCGATGTGCGCGGCGGCGGTCGTTCCAGCTACCGATCGACCATTTCCGATGTGGTGGGCGGCTCGATCGCACGCCTCTTTTTGGCCGAACACTTTGGTACCGTGATTCTTTCGTCGATCTGCCAGGTTGGCCCGCTCAAAGCACAAAAAAGTCTGGCCGCACATTTCGAAGAGCTGGTAGAGACGCAGCAACAGATGCGGATTCCCACCGATGCGATACAAGCGGCAGAAACTGTGATGGCCGACGCCGAAATTCATTCGTTTGATGCTGATTTCGCCTACGAAGCGGGTCAATTGATCAAGCAGACGCGCATTGCCGGTGATTCATTGGGTGCCCTGGTCGAAGTGGTGGCGGTGAATGTACCGGCCTTGGTGGGCGATCCACTCTATCAAAGCTTGAAAGTGCGTCTGATGGGGGCGTTGGGTGGCCTCCATGCCGTGCAATCGTGTGAAATCGGCGCGGGACGTGCGGTGGTGAGCCAGCGTGGCAGTGAAAACAACGATCCGATTCGCACCGGCGGCTACCAGCGCAATAGCCACGGTGGCTTGCTCGGCGGCATGACCACGGGGATGCCCCTGGTCTGTCGTGTGGGCTTCAAACCAACTTCGACGATTGTGCTGCCCCAGCAATCGGTGCGCAAAAATTTGGAAGAGGTCGAATTTTTGCTGGCCAAGGGGCGCCACGATCCCTGTGTCGGGGTGCGCGCCGGGGTGACCCTAGAATCACGGCTGGCGATTGAGCTGATGAATGCGGTGCTCATGCATCAGGCCGGGCGGCTGGATCCCAGTCAATTTACGCTGTTTCCGTAATATCTTTAGAAAACTAACCAGATTACCATCCTGTCCAAGAACGGAGTTGTTGCATGAGTTCACCTGTCTATGATGTTGCGGTGATTGGTGGCGGCATTGTCGGCTTAGCAACCGGCATGGCGCTAACAGCGCGCCATGCCGGGCTCAGCTTGATTGTATTGGAAGCGGAAGACAAAGTAGCCAAGCACCAGACTGGCAACAACAGTGGCGTGATTCATTCTGGGCTATACTACAAGCCCGGATCCCTCAAAGCACGTAATTGCGTAGAAGGGCGCGACGCGCTCTATGCTTTCTGCGCCGAACACAATATTGCCCATGAGCGCTGTGGCAAATTGGTGGTGGCGACATTGCCCGAAGAATTGCCCCGCCTAGAAAAATTAGAAGAACGCGGCCACGCCAATGGACTACAAGGGTTGCGCCGCTTGCGGGCTGAGGAATTGCAGGAATATGAACCGCATGTGGCGGGCTTGGCTGGCCTGCATGTGCCCGATACAGGCATTGTGGACTACGTTCAGGTCTCCAATACCTATGCCAAGTTGATCGAAAAGGCTGGTGGTGTGATCCAAACCAACGCCCGCCTCTTGGCATGCCACAAGGAACCCAATGAACTGCGCCTGTCCACAGCCCAAGGTGAAGTGCGCTGTCGCAACTTGATCAACTGTGGTGGCTTGCAATCGGATCGCGTGGCGCGGCTCTGTGGCGTGGATCCGAAACTGAAAATTGTGCCCTTCCGCGGCGAATATTATGAACTCGTGCCAGAAAAACATGAGCTTGTGAAAAATTTGATCTATCCCGTGCCCGATCCGGCCTTTCCTTTCCTCGGTGTTCACTTCACCCGTATGATTCATGGCGGGGTAGAGGCCGGGCCGAATGCGGTGTTGGCGTTCAAGCGTGAGGGTTACACGCGCACCAGTTTCCGATTGGGTGATGTCATGGAAATGGCCGCGTATCCGGGTTTTTGGCAGATGGCGCGCAAACAGTGGCGCATGGGCATAGGCGAATTTCACCGTTCGTATAGCAAATCAGCCTTTGTGAAAGCGTTGCAACGGCTGATGCCCGAATTGCAAGAAGCCGATGTGCATCCGGCGGGTGCCGGTGTGCGCGCCCAGGCATTGGAGCCCAACGGTGCCCTGGTCGATGATTTCCGCATCGCCGAGAGTGAGCACATGGTGCATGTGCTGAATGCGCCTTCGCCAGCCGCCACAGCGTCGATCAGCATTGGGCGCGAAATTGCAGGCATGGCCGAGAAGAATTTCCGCTTTCGGAAGTAAAGATCAATCAGGAAGAGTGGCAGGGACGCGGTCAACGGATTTGGGGAACGAATGAAACAGATCCAGGCCAACCTATCCGTTCCTTTGACCGGTTCTGAGAACGGATTTCATACAAAATCCATCCGTTCAATCTGTTCTCCGCATCCGTTGACCGTGGCCGATCAATCAGACCCCAACGCATAATAGCTACTGAGGAAGCTATAGAAACAATGTCTGAAGAACGCCTTTGCTATCCCGAAGACTTCATTAACAAAATTATCTGTGGCGACACAGTAGATATAATGAAAAAATGCCTGACAGCAGTGTTGATCTTATCGTTACATCCCCACCTTATAACCTGAAAAATTCCACTGGTAATGGAATGAAAGATGGTAGAGGCGGGAAATGGAAAAATGCTGCCCTGGTTCAGGGTTACTCCCACCATAATGACAATATGCCGCATGATGAATACGTAGAATGGCAAAGAGCCTGCCTATCTGAAATGTTACGCCTACTTACCAACGATGGAGCGATTTTCTATAATCATAAATAGCGGGTGCAGGATGGAATCTTGCAAGACCGACAAGATATTGTTTCAGGATTTCCAGTAAGACAAATCATCATCTGGAAGCGCAAGGGTGGAATCAACTTTAACCCTGGCTATTTCTTGCCCACTTATGAAGTAATCTACCTCATTGCCAAACCGGACTTCAGGCTAGCGGCAAAAGCTAACGCATTTGGTGACGTATGGGAATTTACACAGGAAATGAAAAATGATCATCCGGCCCCCTTCCCGCTTTCATTTGCTGACCGGTGCATTAATTCTACTACTGCAAAAATCGTCTTAGATCCCTTTATGGGATCGGGAACTGTAGCTGTTGCTGCTAGACGGTGAGAACGTAATTTTATAGGTATCGAAATTTCACCCCGGTATTGTCAACTTGCCGAACAACGGTTAGCTGACGATATCTATCAATTACCACTTTCATCCCCATGAAAATATATACTAAAGAAGAACTGATCGAAGTGTTACAAGTAATCAGGGCTAGTAGATCCCGGCGTAAATAAGGTACCCTATTTTTACCATGATGTACACGAGTAACGTGCCTGATTAACTGCCGTGGTATCTACGCCCAACTGTACTAGTGGAGCCGATGACTATGAAGCGATGGCCGATTTTGGGCAAGCGAAAGCCGAATGGTTTCAAACGTTTCTCGAACTGCCGAACGGTATCCCAGCGCATGACACCTTCTGGCGGGTCTTTGAAGCCTTGAATCCAGAGCAGTTTCAGCACTGTTTTCTGCAGTGGATAGCCGAGGTGCGCCAACGCATCGCCAGAGAAGTGATTGCGGTCGATGGCAAGACGTTGCGTCGTTCGTATGCCAAAGAAGCAGACAAAGCGGCGATTCACAGGGTCAGTGCGTGGGCGACGACGAATCGTTTGGTCCTTGGTCAACAGAAAGTGGATGCCAAGTCTAATGAAATCACCGCGATTCCTGAACTTCTGCGCGGATTAGATATACAGAATTGCATCGTGACGATTGATGCCACGGGTTGTCAAACCGCAATTGCGCACTTAAAGGCAATCAGAGCAATCTGCACGACGATGTGGTGCTGCTCTTTGATGATTTGGTCGACAGCCACTTCACGGCTTATGCCTATGACTATGCACGCACCGTTGATAAGAATCATGGTCGGATCGAAGTGCGACACTGCTGGACCCTTGCTTACCCCAGCCTAGATGGCTCGTTCAGAGGCGCCGACAAGTGGCGGGGCTTAACCACCTTCGTCAAGATCCGTGCCGGACGCTATGTCGACGACAAACACTCGCTGGAGAACCGTTATTTTATGGCCAGTTATCAGGATACGGCCGCACACATCTTACTACACACCCGCGCTCATTGGCAGGTTGAGAATTCCTTGCATTGGGTCTTGGACATTGCTTTTCGCGAAGATGAAGCCCGTATCCGTAAGGGTAATGGGCCCGCAGAACTTTGCTGTCCTGCGGGCCCATTACCCTCAATCTGCTCAAGCAAAATGCCGACAGCACTTTAGGCATCAAGAACCGCCGTTTACGCGCTGGTTGGGACAACGACTACCTTATCGCCGTTCTCAAACCTCTCTTTGCTTGAACTCGCGATTGCCCTAGTAGATCCCAGCGTAAATAAGGTACCCTATTTTTACCATGATGTACACGAGTAACGTGCCTGATTAACGGCCGTGGTATCTACGCCCAACTGTACTAGTAGATCCCAGCGTAAAT
>DAOTTR010000426.1:0-8072 GCA_034437715.1 Caldilineaceae bacterium | reverse complement strand
ATTCGGCTGGACGCAAGATGTGGTTGACAAAATGGGAACTGGCTCCCTTGAGTTCTTTTACTACATGCGAAACACTATGCTTGGGCGGAATGGTCAACACCAGATGAATATGATCAGCCATGCCATTGATCGCATAAACATAGCAACCCAACTCAGCCGCCTTATGAACGAGCTGAGCAAACAACTGTTTTTCAATCGTTACTGTGATAAATGGCTTTCGGTCTTTGGTCGCCCATACCAAATGGGCGTAACTGCGCCAAAATGGCATCATGACTCCTTGTGTTGATTGATGTTATGCGTGCATTGGTTGTGTGCATTGGGCAATGGCATCGGTTAAAACCGACGCATGCTACGGGAAACCTGCTTTAGCAGGTTGCGTTTGGTGACCGGTATTATAACAGGGCTTTAGCCTGTTTGCTGTACCAGACGCAGAATTCATTCTGCGGACTGCAGCGGGCCGCGGGCAGATCCCCAATTCATGCCAACATCCCCCTTAACTCCGCCATACCTGCCTGAATCTCCGCTTCCAACTGGGCCAGTTCATCCAAAATCACCAGCGGCGCGTCGTACGCAATCTCCGCATAGACAATCTGCTTGTAGCGATTGATGCTCAAGTCGTAGTCGTTCCCAGCAATCTCGGCCTTGGGCACCAGAAACGATTGCTCGCTACGCTGGCGGTTGGCTTCGGCGGTGCGGTTGCCCCAGCGAGTCAAAATATCAGGGATGTTATTGTTGACATGTTTGTGCGTCCCATCACCGTTCAACGGCGTGCGCTTGTCGTCCAGCGAGTAGCCATCGGCCTGCATGTCGTAGAACCAAACGTGGTCGGTGCCGCCGCTGTCGGTGCGCGTAAAGAAGAGGATGGCGGTGGAGACCCCGGCATAGGGCTTGAAGACACCCGAAGGCATCGAGATCACAGCCTCCAGTTTCTGCCCTTCCACCAACAGCTGGCGCAGCGTTTTGTGGGCGTTGCTGGAGCCAAAGAGCACGCCATCGGGCACAATCACCGCGGCGCGGCCACCCGGTTTGAGCAGGCGCAAAAAGAGCGCCAGAAAGAGCAGTTCGGTCTTCCTGGTTTTGACCACGGCCTGCAAATCCTTGGCCGTCGCTTCAAAGTCGAGCGAGCCAGCAAAGGGCGGATTGGCCAGGATCAGCGAATAGGCTTCGCCGGCTTCAGTGCTATCGTTATTGCTCTCGGCTAAGCTGTCGCGATTGACAATCGTCGGGTTTTCAATGCCGTGCAGCAGCATGTTCATGGCTGCCACGCGCAGCATGGTGCTGTCAAAGTCAAAGCCGTGGAACATCCCCTGCTCGTAATGGCGGCGCAGCTCGGGGTTGGTAAAGATTTCGGGATGATGGGCGCGCAGATATTCATTGCTGGCAACCAGAAAGCCAGCAGTGCCACACGCCGGATCGCAGATCGTGTCGCTAGGCGTGGGCGCGACCATCGCCACCATCATCTGAATGATGTGGCGCGGGGTGCGGAACTGGCCATTTTGGCCCGCCGAGGCCAACTTGCTCAACAGGTATTCGTAGAGATCGCCCTTGGTGTCGCGATCTTCCATGGCGATGGTGTCGAGCATATCGACGGCCCGGCTCAGCAGCCCCGCTTTCTCGGGCGGCAGCATAAAGCGAGCGTCCTTCATGTGCTTGGCAAAGGTCGATTCGTTGGCACCCATGCTTTTGATAAAAGGGAAGACCTGGTCGGCGATGGTTGTGTACAGCTTTTTGGGGTCGAAGTTTTTGAAGCGGCTCCAGCGCAGGTGTTGCTGGTCGGCGGTAAAGATCGGCTTTTCGATCGGCTTGCCCAGCATGTTGGCTTTGCTTTCCGCCAGTGTGTGGACTTCATCCAGCCGCTTGATGAAGAGTAGGTAGGTAAGCTGCTCAATCACTTCCAACGGGTTAGAGATGCCACCCGTCCAGAAGGTATCCCAGATGCGGTCCACCTGGTTGCGAATTTCGCCTGTCAGCATGTAAATTTCCTAAATTATAGTAGTTCCGTGGCACAGAGGTTCGGTTATAGTCTAATTATAGCCAAAGCAAGGAACATTAGCAAAGGGTAGGGATGGCAACGATTTTCTGGCAAGCGCAATCGCGTTTTATGGATTGGGAAGTTATTTTCACAGGTTGGTGTTTTTTATTGGCCATTTCAAAGAATAAAGTATCCAGTAGGGGCGGCTTGCAGCCGCCCGTTCGCAGCGAACCAAACGCCGGGCGGCTGCGCGGCCGCCCCTACGCATGATTTTGTTTGGCAAGCGTTGGATCCTTATTGCTTTGAAAGCGCCTTAGGTCGATTTAAGCGAATGAGTACAGTGAAGGGATGAAGCGAAAAGCAACCCAAGCGATGTAGATGATGACGAATGGACGTTTATTGTGCCCTAGTCGAAGATACGAAAAATATTTCTTGACAAGTTGTCAAGAAATACGCTATACTACTTGCATGAAAACATACCCAGTTGGAGAATTCAAAACTCACTTCTCAGAAATTATTGAGCAAGTGCGAGCTGGTGAAGAAATTATTATCAGTTACGGCAAGAAAAAAGAGAATATTGCTGTCCTGATTCCCTATGCAGCCTACAAGACCAAAAAGATTCGCCTAGGGCTGCTACAGGACAAAGCGCTCAAAATTCATGCTGACTTCAAAATGAGTGAAGAAGATCTGTTGGGCTTATGATCTACTTGCTCGACACCCATTACATTTTGTGGTCCCTCTTTGAGCCAGACAAAATCAGCGACTCTGTACGCTCAATTTTGGAAAACGATAGTGATACCAAACTGATTTCGGGCGTCAACTTGTGGGAAATTTCGCTCAAATATTCGCTTGGCAAAGTGGAATTAGGCAACACAAATCCAAGCGAACTCTTTGATAAACTGCTCGAAGCTGGTTTTGAAATTGCTGATCTAGACAATCAACTGTTAGCATCCTATTATCAACTCTCCAAGAAAGACGACCATAAAGATCCCTTCGACCGTTTGTTGATCTGGCAAGCCATTTCAAACGGCTACACGCTGATCACACAGGACAAGAAAATTGACCAATATCGCGTAGATGGTTTAAAACTGATTCCAGGTTAACCACTCTGTGTCGGTGGCTGGATTGGAAAGCAAAACCGTTCCAAATTCGCAGGTGATAAGAATTAAAAGTAGACGGCCTCATGTAGATAGCTACATCGCGCGATCCATCGGGAACATGGGGCGCTGGATGCGCTTGAAGGGTAGATGTTCAATATCCTGATTGACAGCCCCAGGGCTGAGCGCAAGCAAGGCGCGCTTGGCCATCTGATCCACTTCGGGTACCAGATAGCCCATCTTCACAACGACGATCTTGTAGTGGGTGGGATCGAGATCGAGTTGCGTAAAATCAGTCATCTGATGGAAGGGCGTGCGCCGCTCGGTAATCACGACGTGAACCCCTTGCACATTGATCACCGCCACGCGATTGGGCATGACGGTGGCCCCAGGTTTGGCGTTGGCGGGCCAGGGTACGGTATGCAGGGAAACCACCGTGCCGTTGATGAGCAAAGGCTGACCATGAATCGGGTCCAGCTTGCCGCCCAATGGCAGGGAAATCGTCGCGCCGACGCCCGCTTGCACACAGACCGTGACAGCTTCCGCATCGGCGATGCCCGCAACCAGAGTAGCTTCGGCACCCAATGCCAGCAAACGCGCCAGGACAAAGGGGATATCACCGGCGCCGCCCGCGGTTGGATTGTCACCGGAATCACTGATCACGACGGGGCTGGATGGCGTTTGCCGCGCCAGTTGAATACACTCCTCTACGCTGCCTGCCGTGACGCCAAATTGAAATTGCTCGCGCACGGCCCAGAACTGCTGCGCCAGATCGGACGCGGCCGCGCGGGTGCGCGCCGCGTCTAGGCCAACCGCAACCACCGATCCCGTTGCGCGCGGCTCATCGGCCCACACATAGCCAATCAAAATCGAGGCGTCCAATAGCTGATAATCCGTGATGACTTGCGGAATGGTGGCATAGAGTCCGGCCGCGGGTTCGAATTCGGTGCTGCTTTGCTCGCCCGGTACCAGAATAGGCACAGGGAGGAATGCCATGCTTGGTGCGAGGCCCTCGCGCAAGCAACGCACCAGCAAGGCACAAGCCCGTTCCTGGGTTTCGAGCCAATCCAAGTGGGGCGCAGTGCGATAGGCGGTCAGGATGTCCAGGCTATCGATCACGCGCTCTGAGACATTGCCGTGCAGATCGTAACTGGCGGCGATCAAACAGTCGGGGCCGACAACTGCCCGAATGGCGGCTAGCATATCCCCTTCCACGTCATCCCGACCGTAGACATTGGCCGCGCCGTGCATATCCAGATAGATGCCATCCCAGGGTGCGTGTGCAGCCAGTTCACCCCGCAGCTGTTGTTTGAAGCGATCGTAGAATGCCGGCTCGATTGGGCCACCCGGCAAGGCGCGCGCTCGGCGCAGGGGTGTGAAGTCTACATCGGGATAGTCAGCGAAGAAGCCATAATTTGCCAATAATTCAGCACCTACACTGACCATAAAGTCGCGCTCGCCAGAAAGCAGCGGCGAAAAGGTGCAGCATTCACAGCTCAACCCGGCAACACCAATGTGGAACCTTTTCGCCAAGGCCGTGCTGGGGTTTGCTGGCTCACCTTTGTGATCTTTGATAGGATTCATGTTGCGCTTGCTCCTCTGCGCGTCTGATTCATTTTAAACCATGGGTGTGGTCAAAGTGTTAGCTTGGCTGGTCCGTGACGACACCGACGACGTGCGCACTGAGCCGCGCATGCGTTAGCCCTATTATTTTTTGTATGCCTTCACGACAATCACAAATCTGGCGTTTGCGATTGTCGTGATCTCCCATTTGGTTATGTGGCGAAAGAAGGCTATACCGGCATGGTACGACCGGTCTTTTGGCGACCGTAGTCCGCCCATGCTTTGTTGGGTGCGGCCATCATCTTTACGCCCAGGACGTCGATCGAGTAGTCGATGCGTTGCTCCATCGTCATGGCGGAGTCTGCCCAACTCGAATAGAAGGCAATGCCCTGCTGATCAAGCGCGGCTTTGATTTTGTCGCGCGCATCGTTCATATCCTGGGGGTAGGGCGGATCATGGGCATCAGCGTGGTCAAAGGACATGCCCATGTCGCCAGGGCCCCATTCAGCGTAGCCAATCCCTGGCACAGCCGCAATGGCATCGACATTCGGCAAGCAATGCCGATCCTCAATCTTCAGGCCAAGCAACAGTTCGCCATTGGGGTTCAACGGCCACGGGTCGGCAACTTTGGCATACTCGGCGGTGGATAGTCCCCAAACGTAGTTCGCTGGACTCTGCCCACCTGCGCCGCGCAGACCTTCGCCAATGATCTCCCGCCCCAGCGTTTGAAAAGGGTAACGGGTAATCTGCACGAACGCCTTCACCGATTCAGCCGTGCGCGTATGCGTGTGCAGAATGCCGTGGACGCCGGTTGTCAATACGTGGCGCGCCTGCCACGCGTTGTAACGCACTTCTTCGGGTGTAATTGCATTCGAGGGCAAGGTGCAGACCACAGTTGGAGTCGGGTGGCCGCTGGCCGTCGGACCGCCATCCTTCAGCCCGCGCATAAAGTTCGTCAGCCCAACGGTGTCGAACGGATGATGTTCAAAGTCGATGAGCAGCATGTCCGCCCAAGTCTTGGCATCTTCCAGACCGGCTTCATAGGTTAAACGCGAAGGGTGCGTTGCGTAGATCGGCTGCCCCGCCGCCAGCAGTTCGATACACTTGTTGATTCTTGCCATTTCTGTGTTCCTCTCCTTGTCAGCTTGATAGAATCGACTTAATTCAGTAGGGCAGTAGGACAGTAAGACAGTAGGGCAGTGGGACAGTAGGACAGTAGGACAGTAGGACAGTGAGTCAGTAGGACAGTAGGGCAGTGGGACAGTGGGTCAATTTTCGTCGTCGGAATTCGGTGGCGGAGAGACGAGGTATTCGACCGGTGCTTCGCGTGCGGTGAGAGATGCGTTGTTGCAGAACTGGTCGGATTTTTCGAGCATGCCACCGAGTAGGCGACCGATTTCCTGGCACTTTGCGCGTAGGCCTGTTGCTATGGTTCTGTCCCAATATTCGCAATCATAAGCGACACCGATCCAGTGTTGCGTTTCCTGTTGCTCACCGTCGGCGTCAGTCAACTTGCTAATGAAATGTTTCTCATAACGCCGCTTTTTGCCCAAGCCTCAGCAATTTGCCCGCCAATCGCACGCGAAGAACGCCGAATCTGGTCAGTCAGCGCGTACATCTCCTCTTTCGGAAAGCGCTTTGTCGATTGAAAGATTTCCAAAGCCAACTGCCGCGACTTCTGATAAACCAATAACTCGCGAAAACTCCCCACCCGCTTCAACCCACCTGCCATACATCCCCCGTTCAGTAGGACAGTGGCTTTACTGTTTCACTGTCCTACTGTCCTACTGTCTTACTGTCTTACTGTCTTACTGTCCTACTGTTTCACTGTCCTACTGTTTCACTGTCCTACTGTTTCACTGTCCTACTGTCCCACCGTCCCACGACTAGCGTACGCCCCCAAGCACTTTACTGCGCGGCTCTGGGTCTTTCGGGCGCGTGCCGTTATCACAGCCACCTTCACCGCTGGGGCGCAGCGATGGCTTGGCTAAATCTTCCAACCCCTTCCAGGCGTACGGGTCCTTGCCTGCGACCATGACAATATCGCGGTAATCGGCCACAGCCATCCCCTCGCCTTCTTTGGGCCTACGCCAAGGCAGCAAAGACTGGGCACTCATATAGTGATTGACCAGCACCCGTCGATAGCCACTTTGGGCGTAATTGGGCAAAGAGCGGTGGAGCAGGTAGCCATTAAAGAAGACGATGGTGCCCGCCTTCACTTCAACCGGGATCGCATCTTCATCTTGGTAGGGGAACCCAAAACTTTCGGTACCACAATCAAAGCGGGGGTCATTTTGTTGGCCGAAGGGCCAGATGATGCCCGGTTTGTGCGACCCAGGAATCACCCACAGACAGCCATTTTCAACCGTCGCATCATCCAGGGCAATCCAGCCGCCGACTAAGCTACGGTCGCGGGTGGGAATGGCCCATTCATCTTGGTGCCAGGCCTGCCCGGGTTTGCCCGACGATTTGATAAAGAGCATTGACTGCATACATTTGACATCGGGGCCGATGATCTTGGTCAATACATCCACCATGGTTGGATGGGCCAAGTGCCGTTCCATGATAGGCGAAAGTTTATGGGGAAAATGGATGCACAGATAATTGCGCAATACCTCCGCTTCCGTGGCACCGGCAGGAGGTGGCTCGTAGTTGCGGATATCGGTGCCGCGTTCGCCGCGGCAAATCATGGTTGTCTCTAAACGCAGTTCCGCTACCTCGGCTGGGCTTAAAGCATTCTCAACTACCAGATAGCCGTTTTCAGCATAAAAGACGGCGTGTTCAGCTGTAATTTCGGGATAGGTGTGGCTCATGAAGGATTCCTCTGGTGTATCATAGGTTGCTGTCTTGCGAGCAGACAACAGACAAGCTTGATGTTCCAATTATATGCTTTGTTGATTACCCTGCCAAGCTTAAAAAGCGCTGTCTGGCATCGTTTCAGCCGATTATGCCTGTCAACCATTACAGACAGATATGGACCGACTGACACAAAGCTTTTACAGCACATCCTCATCAATCTTCCCCCCCAACCCTGGAGCGGTTGGCACTTGGACAAAGCCATCCACCTGCCCAAACGGCTGTGACGACAATGTCTCACGGATGATGCTGGGCGTGCGATCAAACTCCATCACTGGTTCCTGCTGATAGGGTTGGGATGTTCCGGCGGGTGGGCAGGCGAGAATGGTGGCTGCAACATGCAAGATAGCCGTCAATCCCCGCATCGGTCGTGATCTTGACAATGCCGGTTGTTCGCTTCTCCGTCCACCTCTGCGACCAACCAAAGAGGCGTTCCACTCGGCACTCCAATTGATAGATTTCGATTGATGTAATGCACATTGACTGTAGTACGCTCATACCGTAGGTGGTCATAATTTGGAGCTTTATACCTTGCAGATAAAACTGTGGTTTAGTGAGTGCGAGGATAACAATTGCGTAGATCC
>DAOTTR010000425.1:0-11715 GCA_034437715.1 Caldilineaceae bacterium | reverse complement strand
CTGGATGAAGGCATCAGCGGCAATGTAACCTACGAAAATTTTCGCGCGCCGGGCCGTTGGCATTCCTGGAAACGCACCTGGTTTAGCGGCGCGGTCGTGCTGACCCAGCAGCGTTTTGTCGCCTTTGTCTACGCCCAGCCGATCATTGATGTGCCCCTGGTTGACCCGCGCTTTAAAGCATTACACGTTTCACTGGCCGATGATCAGGCGCTGGCGATCGCCTTTGATCCTGCTGCGTTTCATCCTGATTGGTCCGGCTCGATCGCCTGCCGCTTCAAGACGCCGTTGGCTGCTCAATTTGTGACCGCTCTGACAAGATACAGCACGTAATCAGGTAAACCCGTAGGTCGCGCGACCTACGGGTTTACCTGATTACGCTAGCGCCGCACCAATCGTTGAGGCAGAGACGTTGATAGCAGTGTTGTGCTGCCTCGAACTGCTGGGCTTGCTCATGTACGTCATTGTAACCAGATCACCGGCATAGAGTGTGATCGCTTGGTGCAAGGTGGCCGCATCCGCTTGTTTGTGCAGTCGATCAAACTCCCATACATCCACGGTCAGCACCGGTGGGGCAACCAGCCGCAACGCGCCGCCTTCTGCCACAATCCAATGTTTGCCGACCACCTGTTGCAGGCGATAGAGAACCGTGGCAAAGTTGCGCCCGCTGCGCGCCGAGGCCTGATCCGGCCAGAGCAATTCGATTAATTTTTCACGGCTATGGGTGGTATGTGGATGCAGCAGCAGATAGGCAAGCATTGTGCGTTCGCGCAGACGTGCAACATGCAATGACTTGTCTTGTTGACAAATATGTAATCCACCAAACAATTTTATGTGCATGGTGGAATATTGTAGCCAAAAGTAGATCGCGCGTCAATAGATAATTTTGCTAGAAAAGGGGGAAGATGGGCTGATTTATATCCGTATAGGCGTTACGCAGTTGGCAGCGTTGCCATCTCTGGTGGCAGGCCGGCAGGATGCCGGCGTTCCCAGGCAACTGCGTAACTCCTATCCATAATTGGGAGCAAGGCTTACGCGGCGCACAACAAACACAAAGCGGGTAACCAGCAAGGTTTCTATTCTTTGCTAGTTACCCGCTTTATTATGGCGCAATGACCACGCATCGTAAAATCTGGTACAATCTACGTGCGTTACTCGTTAATGAACCATTGTGCTGGGATCATGGGGTACCATTCGCCCGAAATGGACCAGGTAGCCACATTGCGGAGGCGGTTCTTGACCACGCGCAACTGACCAAACTTGGGATCATCGACCACGATACCAATTGACCAGAGGTTGTCCATTTGGATCTTGAAGACTTCTTGCATCATCTCATTGCGTTTGGCCTCATCGGGTTCGCCCAGAATTTGCTCGCGAATTTCGCGCAACTTCTTGACATCATCGGGTGGCTCTACCCCACTGGCACCATCGCTATCCAGCCAAAGCGCCCATTCCGGTGCCCATTGCCAATTGGTGAGGGCAAAGGTGTTGCCATTGAGCGTGGGGTGGACAGGGCCACCGCCAAAGTGTGCGCCGCGTGACGACAGATCATGTTCGCCGGCCGTGTGGCGCGTGCCCCAGAGTTGACCGGCTTCGGGTGTGACAATCGCTTTGATACCGACTTTGCCCCAGTAGCCGCGCACTAGCTCCATGACTTCCGGGGTTTCGGCGGGCCAAGCGGTGGTGGCATAGATGATCAGCAATAGCTCATTCCCATCGGTGCCCAAGCGGAACCCTTCGCCATCGCGCGCCGTGATACCAATCTCATCCAGCATCTGGTTAGCCAAATCTGGATCGAATTGGGCAAAGGTCTGGAAGAGTTCGGATTCGCCGTGATAGGGTTCGCCGCGCAATGGGGCTACTTGCGAGGCAAAGACACCGCCCTTGTAGATCAACTTGATGATCTCTTCGCGGTTGATCGCAACCGAGAGTGCCTGACGGAAGCGCACATCGTTGTAGAGCGCTTTTTTCACCGGGTCTGGGCTGTTAAAGTTGAACATGATATTACAGAACGCATTCGGCATCCAATCCGCATAGGCAAAGCGGTAGTCGCCCTTTTCCTTGTTATCGGACAGGATCGACAGATTGGTGCTGCCTGCGCCCGCAAAGTCCAATTCACCGGCAATGACCTTGAGCAGGGTGGCCTGAGCGTCTGCGGTGCGCGTATTGCGAATCTCGCCAATATAGGGCAGTTGATTGCCCGCCGTATCGACCTTCCAATAGTAGGGATTGCGCAAGTGCACTTGGACGGTTTGGGGCGGCCATTCTTGGGGAATCCAAGCGCCAATCGTCGGCTTATCGGGATTATCCACACTGTTCATTTGCTTGAAGAAATCGATCCAGGTGTCGAAGCCTTGTTCTTCCATCAGCGTCTCAATCTCAGCCATATCTGTGTAATTCGGGTGGAATTGTGTCAGATAGTGCATGGGATTGCTGGTTGGATCGGCGCGCGGGAAGCCCCAACTGCCCAAATAGGTGGTGAAGAGCGCGTAGGGTTCGGCAAAGACAAATTGAATGTTGAAATCATCAATTTTGGTCAATTCCGCCAACTCACCACCGCGCGTTAACAGGGTGTGCGGGGCGGGCGTTAGCTCTGGATTGAGGACGATGTCATTCCACCAAAACATAATATCATCGGCGGTAAAGGGGACCCCGTCACTCCACTTAATGCCTTCGCGGATGTGGAGTTTGAGAGTTTTGTAATCTTCGGACCATTCCCAACCCGTCGCCACATTGGGGATAATCTCGCCTTGGGGCGAATGAATGGTGAGTGGTTCCATGAGGAAATAGCTACCCACTTCATTGCGCGCCTCGTTTTGGCCGGTAATCGCCATGGCCATGGGTCCGCTATACTTGCCAATCGCTTCATCCGGTTTTACCACAATTGGATCAGTGGGCAAGCGTTCGGCGACCGCCGGCAGTTCACCCTTGGCTACGGCGTCAGCCAATTCTGGGGCTTCACCGTAGGCCGCAAGCTTCTCTCCCGATGCGGCTTCATAATCGGCTGGAGAATTGTAGACTTCCATGGTAACTGGGCGCTCACCCGCGTCGGCTGGCTTATCGGCGAGGATCGCGTCACCGGCGGTTGCCGCGGCGGGTTCTGTCGTGCCGGTCGCGGCACTGGTTTCACCACTTTCGGCTGGGGCGGCGGGACCAGGTGTCCCGCAGGCTGCCACCAGCATGGCAAACACGACGAAAAGACTGAGGAGATGAAACGTAATCCTCTTGGGCTTCAACATGCTTCCTCCTTGTTTGGATAGGATCAATGAGTAACAGATAACGATATTGCGACGATTGGTAAGGTGTTGAGGGTAACGAATTTATGCTTACTTATGGAATCATTGCCACGTTGGTCGCGTCGCCTGGTCCCATAAGGATTCACCTGGCTAGTACAGAGCGGCCTAAGTAAGACAGTAGTTCAGTAGGACAGTGAGTCAGTGGCTGTCTACTGTTCTACTGTCTCACTGGACTACCATTGGTCTATTTACGCCGTCGTGTACTAGTTTGCTTTAGGCTGTATTTGCCACACCTTGCAACGTAAGCGTTGTGGCAAAGTGACAGCGCGCATAGTGTGGCTGTTCATCCGGCCCGGCCACATTGATCAGCGGCGGCTCTTCGTGGCGGCAGCGATCCTGGACATAGGCACAGCGTGGATGAAAATAGCAGCCCGTTGGATGATTGGCCGGGTCGGCAACATCGCCCGCCAGCACAATCCGGCCATTGACGGCGTTACTGTCCGTTTGGATCACGGGCACTGCCGAGAGTAAGGCTTCGGTGTAGGGATGTTTGGGTTGGGCAAAAATTTGCTCAGTCACGCCCAACTCGACAATCTGCCCCACATACATCACCGCGACACGATCGCTAATATACTCGACCACAGCCAGATTGTGGGCAATAAACAGATAGGTCAGGTGGCGTTCGGCCTGGAGCTCTTTCAACAAGCTCAGAATTTGTGCCTGCACCGAAACATCCAGCGCCGAAACCGGCTCATCGGCGACAATAAAGGGTGGATTCAGCGCCAGCGCACGCGCAATCGCAATGCGTTGGCGTTGCCCACCGCTAAAGGCGTGTGGATAGCGGCGCATATAGGTCGGATCGAGGCGCACACTGCGCAATAACTCGGCGACTTTCTCTTCGAGGGCGCGCTTGCCCGTCACCAACTTGCGATTGACAAAAGGTTCGCCAATAATCTCCAGAATCGTCATACGCGGGTTGAGCGAGGAGTAGGGATCCTGGAAGACCATCCCCATATATTGTTGAATTTGGCGCAATTCTTCCTTTTCTAGCGAAGCAAGATCAACTGCGCTTTCCTCACCCTTGGGCCGAAAGAGTACTTCGCCGCCGGATGGCTCAATCGCCCGTACGATACAGCGCCCTGTGCTCGTCTTGCCACAGCCGCTTTCGCCCACCAGGGCCAGGGTTTCGCCCCGCTTCACATGAAAGCTGACGCCATCCACGGCCTTGACATGCCCCACCACGCGGCGCAAAAAGCCACGTGTAATCGGAAAATGCTTCTCCAGTTGATTGACCTCGATCACGTTATCGTTGTTGGTCATGCTGCCTAATTTCCTACTTCCTACGCTTGAATCCGCTACTTTTTGCAAAATCTAAACCCCCACCTAGCCTCCCCTAGCTTGGGAGAGGGACTGATACGGCAGCCAATCGTTCCCTCCCGGAGCCGGGGAGGGTTAGGGTGGGGGTGGCTTGCTGCATCACTACACATACAAATGACAACGGACTTTGTGATCTGGCCCCACTTCCACCTGGGGTGGAAATTCTACATCGCAGGTGCCGGGGATAAAGGCCGGACAGCGTGGGTGAAAGGGGCAGCCGGCGGACCGTTCGTAGGGTGTGGGCACTGTCCCTTTGATCGCTTCCAGCGTTTGTTGCTTGCCCGCGCCCAGTTTCGGCACCGAGTTGAGCAAGCCAACGGTATAGGGATGCTTGGGGTTGCGGAAAAGCTCAGCGGCGGGCGCGCTTTCCACATCGCTGCCCAGGTACATGATCATCACCCGATCACAAAGCTCGGAAATGACGGCCAGATCGTGGGTGATCACCATCATGGCCATGCCCAGTTCCTGTTGCAAGTGGCGCATCAGATCCAGCACCTGCGCCTGGATTGTGACATCCAGCGCAGTCGTCGGTTCATCGGCCACCAGCAGGCTGGGGTGGCACGAGAGCGCCATGGCGATCATGGCGCGCTGGCGCATACCGCCGCTCAGGGCAAAGGGATAGGCGTCAATCGTCTGCTCTGGCTTGGGCAAACCCACCTTACCTAGAATGTCGATCGTGCGTTCGCGCGCCGTCTTGGCATCGCACCCCTGGTGCAGCCGGATCACCTCGATGATCTGGTTGCCAATCGTGTAGTTCATGCTAAACGAGGTCATCGGCTCTTGAAAGACCATGGAGATGGTGCCGCCGCGGATGTCGCGGATTTCTGCGCCCTTCCAGTCGAGTTTGGCCAGATCAACGGTTGTGCCATTGCGATGCAGCAATATCTCGCCATCGACAATGCGCCCATGCGATGGCACAATGCGCAAAATCGATTGCGCCATCACACTCTTGCCACAGCCACTTTCGCCGGCGATGCCCAATGTCTCGCCGCGGTGAATGTCAAAGCTGACGCCGTCCACCGCCTTGAGAATGCCCTCGCGCGAAAAGAAATGGGTGGCTAAATTTTTAACACTCAGCAAAATCGGGCTATCTACCATCGAAGCTTCCAGTAATGAGTTTGCATTAGACCGACGCATACGGATCTGCGGCATCGCGCACGCCGTCGCCCACAAAGTTGAAACAGAGAATCGCCACAATCACAAAAATACCGGGAATCAAGAGCCAGGGCGCTTCGGCCAATACGCGGATTTGTTGTGAATCCTTGAGCAAAACACCCCAACTCACCGCCGGCGGTTGCAATCCCAGGCCGATAAAACTGAGCGCGGTTTCGCCCAAGATCATGCCCGGTACGCTCAAGGTGAGCGAGGCGATGATGTGGCTGGAAAAGAGTGGCAGCAGATGCTTAAAGATAATCGTGCTTTCGGTCGCGCCATTGAGCTTGGCCGCCATGACGAAATCTTCCTCGCGCAGCGACAAAAACTTGCCACGCACCACGCGTGCCAGCCCCGTCCACCCGACCAGTGACAGGATCATCACAATGCCAAAATAGGCTTGCACAACCGTCCAGGTTGGCGGCAGGGCCACGCTCAACGCCATCCACAGGGGCAGCGTGGGAATCGAGCGAATAAACTCGATTACCCGTTGAATAATCACATCCGTAATGCCGCCAAAATAACCAGAGACGCCACCGGCGATAATCCCAATCAGCGCACTGATCGCAATGCCCACCAGCCCAATCGACAGCGAGATACGCGAGCCATGAATCACGCGCGATAACACATCGCGCCCGCGGTCATCGGCCCCAAAGAGAAAAACCTTGCTGCCTTCCACGCCATAGAGATGGCGGTCGCCCTCAAACAGTCCCCAGAGTTTATACGGCTCGCCCTGCACAAAAAACTGGATCGGATATTTCTGCGTCTCATCCACCGTGTAGGTCGTCCGAAAGGTGCTCGGATTTAGCTCGGAGGTCATGCCATAGACAAAGGGCCGTTGCAACTCTCCTTGATCCCAAAAGTGAATGCGCTGCGGCGGCGCAAGCACATAATCCACATCGTAACTGCCTGCTGCATAGGGCGTGAAAAATTCAGCGAAAATCGCCCATAGATAAAAAATGATCAAGACGATCAGGCAGATCAGCGCCACGCGGTGACGCATGAATTTCCACCGGATCAGTTGCCACTGCGAAGCGACCAGAAATTTTTCGTTGTCGGGCACACCCGGCTGCGCTTGGGGCCGCAACATCTGTTCATCTGCAATCATAGAGCGTCTGTCGTCCTTAATAACTCAGCGGGTAATTAGATCGCCTCGCGGATCCGGGGATCCAGCCAAGCCAAAAGAATATCGGAAATTAATGTGCCGATCAGCGTGAGCGCGCTAAGGATCAACACAATACTGCCGGCGAGAAACATATCTTGACTCATGAGCGCGCCCACAAAGAGCGGCGCAATGGTCGGCAAGCCCAAGACCAGCGAGGTGAGCAACTCGCCATTGACCAAGCCCGGCAGTGCCCAGCCAATCGTGCTGGCTACTGGATTCATGGCCGTGCGCAGGGGATATTTGTAGAGCACCTTGGATTCGGACAAGCCTTTGGCACGCGCCACCATAACATAGGATTTGCGCAACTCATCCAGCAGATTGGCCCGCACCACGCGGATCAAGCCCGCCGTGCCCGCCATCCCCACGATTACGGCGGGTAGCCAGATGTGTTGCAGCAGATCGATCACACGGCCAACGCTCCAGGGGGCCAGTTGATATTCATCGGAAAATAGCCCTACGGCTACATCGCCGGTCGCCACAAAATAGAGCCAGAGGATAATCAGCGCCAGCAGGAAATTGGGCACCGCCAGCCCGATAAAGCCAATCGTGCTAAAGACATAATCCCAAGCGGAATATTGATTGGTCGCCGAGTATAGCCCGATTGGAATGCTGACCGCATAGACCAATACCAGCGACACCAGCGAGATCGCCAGCGTCCACGGCAGGCGATTGGCGATCAACCTGCCAACGGGCTGATTCCATTCCATGGACCGGCCTAGATCGCCTTGTAAAATTGAGCCCATCCAGCGTAAATAGCGCACATAGCCCGGCTGGCCCAATCCATAGCGTGCCCGCAGTGCCTCGACTTCGCTCGAATCGATCGTTTGTTGTTGCGCCGTAATCCGCGCAACGTACGCATCCATAAAATCACCAGGCGGCGCTTCGATAATGATGAATGAAATAATCGTGATCGCAAACAGCGTCGGGATCATTAATAGGATGCGGCGCAGAATAAATAGCAGCATATCCAAACGTCTCTTGTTCGCGTTAGCAATCGAATTGAGTGGTTGATTGATGATAAAGCTGGCGTGCGAGGGGCCTTACTAACCATACTATATTTGAAAATTGTTGTCAAACGACCAAAATTGGATGGGTGCATTTCAAGTTGGGGCAAATTTTAGAAGTAGCGCGCCATGTGTACCAGGGACGAGCGACGACCACGCCGGTTTGACAAACGGCACCTCGCTCGTCCCCGGCACACTTCCCCCAAACGGCAATACACCCAATGCGTCCCAATTGGCTGCGGCAAGGCGACCCAGGCTCGCAAAAGTCATTTGTTTGCCAGCGCAAAAACTATTAGAATAGTGAACAGGTAAAGACTCACCCCGAATGCTTGGCGCAATGCTCGATCAACGACAACACTTGGAGGAAAAATTGAAAATAGCAACCTACACCCAGGGCAGCAGCGATCATGTCGGTGTGGTAATCGAGGAGCAGATGTTCGACTTGGCTGCTTGCCTGGTGGCCAGCGGTCAAGATGATGCAATCGCGGCCAGTACGCTGGCATTCCTGGCCGCAGGATCCGGCGCGGTCGAACAGGCTCAGGCTGCCATTACGTGGGCACAGGCCAATGGCGGCACGGAACTCTCCCAGCCACTGGGTGCCGTCAAACTGCGCGCACCCTTGCCCAATCCTGGCAAATTGCTCTGTTTGGCCGGCAACTATGCCTCGCACATTATGGAAGGCGGCGGCAATTTTGTGGGCAAAGCGAAGATGATCCCACGCTTCTTCATCAAGCCGACGACTTCCATTGTCGGCACGGGCGACGCGATCCGTATTCCTGCCTCCACCAGCTTTGCCGACTGGGAATTGGAACTGGCGATTGTCATCGGCAAAGCTGGCCGCGATTTGAGTGCCGAACAAGCGATTGACCACATTGGCGGCTATACGATTTTCAATGATATTTCGGCGCGCCAGCTGACCTTCCGCAATGATCTCCCTCAACAGGATGGTGACTTCTTCTTCGATTGGCTGGTGGGTAAATGGCTGGATACCTTTGGCCCCATGGGGCCGTGGATCACCACCGCCGATGCCGTGGCCGAGCCGCACAATTTGCGCATGCAACTCTGGCACAATGGTACCTTGCACCAAGATGCCAACACCGGCCAGATGGTCTTCTCGCCCGCCGAAGCGATTGCCTTTATCTCCCAATTTGTCACCCTGGAACCCGGCGACTTGATCAGCACCGGTACGCCGGCAGGGGTGGGCAGTGCCAAGAAGATCCGGCTGAATCCTGGCGATCATATCCGCGGCGAGATCGAGGGTTTGGGGGTGCTGGAAAACCCTGTGGAACGGCTGTGATCGTTGTGGAGTAAGTTTTTGATATCGACCGCTCGGGGCGGATGCTGAAATACCCATGTATATCTTTTCTAGACCTGTAGGGTCTACAAGACCCTACAGGTCTTACCAATGAAACCCAATCCAGTCTTACTGAATTTACCAACAGAGTCAAGGGAAAAACAAGATGAAAACCTACCGTGCCGCCGTCATCGGCTGTAGTCGTATGGGCGGCTTTATCGACAATGAAGTCGCCGGGTTACCCAATCATGTGCCGCCCTATTCCCATGCTGCCGGTTTCGTTGCCTGTGACCGGACAGATCTGGTAGCCTGCTCGGATGTGCGCGAAGATGTGATGGAGCAATTTGGGCTGCGCTACAACATTCCCAAAAGCCGCCAGTACACCGACTATTGCGAGATGATCGCCCAGGAAAATCTGGAGATTGTCAGCGTGGCCACCCAGCCCGAGCCGCGCGCCGAAATTGTGATCTATGCCGCCGAGCATGGTGTCAAGGCGATCTATGCCGAGAAGGCGTTATCGGCTTCGGTGGTCGAGGCCGATGCTATGGTCGAAGCATTAGAGCGCAACAAGGTCTTTTTGAACCTGGGCACCAATCGTCGCTGGTCTACGGCCTATGACAAGATGAAAGAAATTCTCGACAGCGGTGAACTGGGCAAACTGAAGAGTCTGCTTATCTACAACATGGGCACCCTCTCCAACACCGGCAGCCACATGATTGATCTGATCATGTGGCTCAACCATGACGAACCGGCGCAATGGGTACAAGCGCATCTGCCGGACAGCGATAGTATGTTCGACGGTGATCTGCTCTATGAAGATCCGCGTGGCGAAGGCATTATTCACTTTGCCAATGGCGTGACCGCCTATGCCATGCTCACGCCGCGCGGGGTCGAATTTGAAGCGATTTGCGAAGATGGCACAATTGCCGCGCTCAACGATGCTACCGAGTGGATTGTGCGTCGCCGCCTGCCCGATGCCCAGGGGCGCAAGAACCTGACTTTGGTTGAGAGTCCGGTTACGATGCCTACCAGCTCTACCCTGCACCTGATCGAAGATCTGGTACATTCGCTGGATACGGGCGAACCGTCCCGTTGTGGTATTCGCAACGCTGCCGCCAGCAACGAGATTCTCTTCGCCTTTATTGAATCACACCGCCGCGACGGCGCCCGCGTCAGCCTGCCGCTGGAACACCGTACGCTGCGTATGCAACGCAAACGCGGCCCCAATCAACCCCGCTATACTGTCTAAAGCACCTTCTCGGCCAGGGTGACAATGGCTATACGGCTTGTCATCCTGGCCGAATTGAAGTCACGATTGGAGAAGACAATGGCTCGTCGCTATCGCGTTGCCATGGCCGGTTGTCATCGGATGTTGATGCGCAATTTGGCTGGTCATAATTTTGCAGCGGCTTTTGCTGCCGTGCCCGAGACGGAGATAGTTGCTGTCTTCGATCATGGGGCCGAAACACGCGCCGATTTTGTGCGCTGTTGGGGCGACCTACCGGCCTATGCCGATTACGCACGCATGTTGCAAGAAATCCAGCCCGATTTGCTCTGCATTGCCACCCGGCAGACCATGCATGTCGCGCAGATCGAACAGGCCGTGGCTGCTGGTGTGCGCGGGATTCTCTGTGACAAACCGCTGGCGACTACGCTGGCTGAAGCAGATCGAATTGGTGAGCTTTGTCAGGCCCAGGGCGTAGCCTTGGCGTTTGGCTTGGATCGGCGCTGGCAACAGCCCTATCGTGCGCTGCGCCAACGCATTGCCGACG
Organism: Caldilineaceae bacterium; assembly: GCA_034437715.1. Taxonomy (GTDB): domain Bacteria; phylum Chloroflexota; class Anaerolineae; order Caldilineales; family Caldilineaceae; genus JAHBVH01. The sequence goes on along the minus strand of DAOTTR010000425.1, from coordinate 718 downwards.
GCATGGTGGGCACAGTCACCAGTGTGATCGCCTATGGCTCGCCCAACTTGATCAACCATGGCTGTCATTGGTATGACACCGCGCTGATGTTGGCGGGCGATCCGGAGCCGATCTGGGCGAGTGGTCTGGTGGACGATGTTTCTGCCGATCCACCCGATGCGCGGCGGCGTATGGATCCACCCGGGCGTGGTTGGGTGGGGTTGAGCAATGGTGCCCTGCTCTATCTGGCGTCAGATGGTGGGCCACGGCCGGCTTTTGAGGTGATTGGCAGCCAGGGGCGCTTGCTCATTTTGGGTGATGCTAGCGAAGTCTATCATGTCAATACAGCGACCAATGCGGGTGCGCCAAGTCTGCGCGCAGTGGAGTTGCCCGCGCATGGTGACGCGTGGCCGGCGGGGCCAGCCATGGTGCGCGATCTGGTCAACGCCGTAGCAACCCAAAGCCAAACCGCGTGTGATGTGGCGCAAGCCCGCCGCGCCACCGAGATTGGCTTTGCCATTCACCTGTCTCATGCCCAGCAAGGGGCGCGCATACCGCTGCCCGCGACTGAGCGCACACTATCCATCCCATCGTTTCCTTGGGGAAATGAATAAAAAATATAAGTAAAGCATTGAAAGTTTTTAAAAAGCTTAGTCACGAATTAACCGAATCAACCGAATTTTGTCTTGACTATTCGTGAAATTTGCGTAATTCGTGACTGGTAGTTTTTACAAAGACT
>DAOTTR010000424.1:0-10063 GCA_034437715.1 Caldilineaceae bacterium | reverse complement strand
ACGAGTGGTGAGTTGACGCATGTGAGCAAGACGACCGGCGTAGACAATCCTTCGTATGTGGCCTTGCACCCAAGCGGCAACTATTTGTATGCCGTCAACGAGGTTGGCGATTTTGGTGGCAAATCCAGTGGCGCGGTGAGTGCTTTCGCGATTGACGCAGCGACGGGCGCTTTGACCTTCCTCAACCAGGAGCCAACCGACGGCGCGGCACCCTGTCACCTGAGTGTGGACAGCACCGGGCACTATGTGCTCACCGCCAACTATACGGGCGGCAGTGTGGCTGTTCACCCGATTGGCCCTGATGGTAGCTTGGGCAAAATGAGCGACTTTGTGCAACATGCGGGATCAAGTGTTAATCCACAGCGTCAACAGGAACCGCACGCCCACTCCTTCACGATTTCCGCCGATAACCGTTTTGCCTATGCCGCAGATCTGGGTTTGGACAAGGTGCTGATTTATGCGCTTAATGCCGACCAAGGCAAAATTACCCCTGCCGCACAAGCCGCAGTGAGTATCCACGCTGGCGCCGGGCCACGTCACTTTGATTTTCACCCCAACGGCAACTACGCCTATGTGATCAATGAACTTGACTCGACCATGACGGCCTTGGCCTATGATGCGGCAACAGGTGGTTTGACCGACTTGCAGTCGATCTCGACCTTGCCTCCTATGTTCGATGGCCGTAGCCATTGTGCCGACGTGCATGTCCATCCCTCTGGTAAATTTGTCTATGGGTCTAACCGCGGCCACGATAGCATTGCGATCTTTGCCATCGATCAAAGCACGGGGCTGCTCTCCGTGGTCGGCCATGAGTCTACCCAAGGCAAAGTGCCGCGTGGCTTTGCCATCGACCCCACCGGCACCTTCCTGCTGGCGGCTAACCAGAATTCGGACAATGTGGTCGTCTTCCGCATTGATCAGGCGAGCGGTAGCTTGACCCCGACCGGGCATAGTCTGGCTGTGCCGACACCAGTTTGTGTCAAGTTTAGAACGCAATAACTTTTTCTGTAACGATTACGCCAAGGTTAAATTCATGCAGCGCAGCAGGTGATGAAATTTAACGTTGGCGTACGATTCAGCCAGGAACGCGCCCAGGGGCGCGTTCCCAGGGCTGAAAACCGCTGCTTGAATCGTTACCTTTTTCTTATCAATCAAGAACCCCCTGGATAGTTGACTGCATCCGGGGGTTCTTTTTTGCCTTTCAGCAACTTGGTGTGCAGGCTCACCGCTTTTTTCATCCCCCGCTTTTAGGCGCTTGCAAAGCAATAAGGATCCAGCGCTTGCCCAACAAAATCATGCGTTGGGGCGGCCGCGCCGCCGCCCCGCGTTTGGCTCGCTACGAACGGGCGGCGGCAAGCCGCCCCTACTGGATACTTTATTCTTTGAAAGCCCCTTTTAGGGTCTGTCCAGAAATAAAATAGTGAATTTACGTGATGTTACCCAAGTAAATCTGTCTAAAATCATCTATGTTATTCTTGGACAGACCCTTAGGATTACAGCATGGATCAATTTAAGCGCTTTTTTCTCGTTTTCGAGAACGTTTGCCTATAAAATTTGGATTCAAAGCCTGTGTGAATGGATTGCTATGATAGATGAGCCGGTTGAACAGAACCAGGATCTGATACGGCCCGCCGTCGTTAGCTTGGCAACCGATCGCTTGGTTGCTACCCGTTTCCACGATGTGATTGTTACCCAGGGTGGCCGCTCGATCATTGTTGAGACGCCAGAAGCCTTTGTCGAGGCGGTTGATCGCTATTTTCCGGTGGTCACGTTGCTGGATCTTGATACGCCCGGTGATTGGAAATTAGCCATCACCCGTTGCAAGATGCGGCCACAGTCGCGCCAGATTTCGATCTATGCCTTTGGCAGCGCTGTCGATGGGGACGTGCTGAAGGTCGCACGCCAGGCGGGTGCGGATCACGCGTGGGCGCGCAGCAAGCTGATGGAAGAACTGGTCGCGGTCGTGGCGCACCATATCCATCCACCGATTGAATATTTGACTGGCTGGGATGACACCTTGAGTGATCTGGCGCGGCGGGGATTGCAGGAATTTAACCACGGTGAATACTTTGAGCAACATGAACATCTCGAAGCCGCCTGGCTAGCCGAGCCGCGTCCAATTCGCGCCATGTATCAGGGGATTCTGCAAATTGGCGTGGCTTTTCTGCTGGTGCAGCGTGGCAATTGGATGGGCGCGATCAAGATGTTTCGGCGCGGTTTGCCCCGTTTGCGCACCCTGCCGCCGGTCTGCCAGGGGGTAAACATCCAGGCCCTGCGCATGGCCGCTGAAGCGATCCATGCCGAAGTGATGGCCTTGGGGCCGACACGCCTGGCTGAGTTTGATCAAAGCCGCTTTCCCAAGATCGAATTTGTGGGAAGTGAGGGCTAGCATTCAGCATTCGCACCGTCCCTTTGGCCCAGGGTGGGTATACCTACCAATCAGCTTGTAACAGGCGGATCAAGTCGTCGGGTGTGGTGGTGGCGCGGATGCGGATGCGTTGCAATTCAAAGCGTCTATCACTGCGCTGGGTTGTCCCTTGGATCGTGGTGACGGCGGCCCAATAGTTGGCGCTACGAAATATTTCGATGGCTTTACTGTCGAATTCACCTGCCGGATAGGATAGAAAGCGTGGTCGAATGCCGATGCGATCCTGGATCGTTTCATAGCTGCGCAGCGCCTGGTATTCTAGATCGGCTTGGCTGCGCCCGCGCAAGGTGGTGTGGTCAACGCCGTGAACTTCGATCGACATTCCCCCGGCGTACATTTCACGCACCATATCCCAGGTTAGGTATTCGGGGCGTTGGCGGTCAATAAAATCAGTGACAATAAAAAAGGTCGCGGTCATCTGTCGTTCGCGCAAACGGGGATAAGCGTTTTCATAGTTATCGCGATAGCCGTCATCAAAGGAGAGCACCACCGGTTTTTCTGGCAGTGTGACCCCCTGCAACAAATGGGCGGTTAGATCGTAGAGGCTGATTATTGAATAGCCCTCGGCTTGCATGCGATCGAGGTGTGCCGCAAAGCGATCCGGCGCGACCGAAAGATCACGCCGATAGATGTCTGCGTTGGCCGGCGGCGTACCCAAGTAGTGGTACATCAAGATCGGTATATTCACCGTGCGGCTGATGCCATCCGGTTGCAGGTCGGGTAGGGTTGCGGCTAAGCGTACGGTCGTACTTAGCGCCGTCGCTGGTTGTGGCCCGAGCATGGGTTGGTTGGCAAGTGGGGGTATCGGATGGGTGATCACCCCTGTGATCGAGATCGGATTGCTCGACAAAGGCGTATTTACCAAAGGGACATTCACCAAAGGCATATAAACAAATGCCGTTATAGAAAACGGTTGCTGGCTCGTAACGATCACGGTTTGGGTCAAAATCGCGAGCAACGCGCGCGTGGGCGATGGTGTCGCTAGGGGTGATGTCGGGTAGAGCGACGGTGTGGTGGTGCGTGTTGCCGCCTGGGCTGTCGATTGGGTGCTTCTGGTCAGGATGGGTAGCCGCGTTGCTGTCGGAATTGCGTTGGAAGCGATTGCAACGGTGGGTGGTTGGGTAGAACTGGCACCGCTGTTCTGATCGGGAGCAGCGTTACAGCCCGAAGCAATAAAAATCGCAATAAATAGAAGGATGACATAAGTAAAGGGTATACGACTATCTAATTTTAGGACTTTTGTCAATATATTTTGGTTTTTCGTAATGTTTATACTGTATTTCCTGACAGCACTTGTCACGGTTTTGTTCAATAATGCGATATAATGCTTAAACGTTTGACAAATTTGATTGTGCAATCTATACTTTAATAGCATATAATCTCTACTATGGTAATTTGTGTGCTTTCAAAACTATAATATCGTACACTACTTGCGCCACATTGTCTGGTCGTAATGGTCGTCTTATCGTCAAGCTTTCTCCCGACAAAGCTTGTTCGTTATTGAGTCGTTGCGCCCAATTTTTCTACCAGCAAGGGACGTATCCCGTAGGGTTAAAGTTCTATTTGCTCTGCAAGCAGCGTTTGCAATCTAATTTAACCTTGATACGACGAGTGGGGCGCACGTACGTATCGTTTAAAATCTATCTCTGCACCGATGTACAGAGATATCTTGCTATTGAATCGGGGAAAACCTATGTATCGAGAAAAAATTCGTGAATACTATGATAATCTCAGCCGCAGCTATCGCAAAGTGGCTGATTATATCATGAGCAACTACTATGAAGTTTCCTTTATGACGGCTGCTCAACTGGCGTATGCGGTGGGTGTTGATACAACCACCGTTGTACGGTTTTCCCAACGGCTTGGCTACAATGGTTATCCAGAACTGCTCAATGATGTGCGCGATCAGGTAAAATCAGAAATTTATGCATCCTACACGCCCAAGGATCTTGCGCCAACCGATCCCGCAGGGATTTTCAAAGATCGCGCCATTCACGAGCAGCACAATTTAAAACAAATGTTGACGCAAACGCCGCCCGAACACATTGAACAAATTGCCGAAATGCTGCACAAGGCCAAGCATATCATCCTCGTGGCCGAAGGCTATGCCGAAGCCGTGGCCGAAATGACCGCGCAACAGTTGCGCCACCGTGGTATTTCGGCAGAGGCTGTCTCGAATGACCCCAGCAAAAAAGCCGCCGCCTTACTGATCTTACAGCCCGAAACGCTGGTGATCGGCATCAGCGCCACTTCCTATGGCATGAATGTGGCGCGGGCGCTGGAGTTGGCCCGCCTCAAAGGCTGTGCCACCCTGGGCATCATTGGCTCGCTTAGCAGCCCGGTCAACCGTGTTTCGGATCAGGTCATCTTTGCGCCTACCGATGTGGCTGGCCCGCTGCCCAGCATTGTGGCGCTGGTAGCTGCGTTGGCCGGCTTGGTCCAGATTGCCAGCAGAGATAATCAGGCCTCGGTCGATCTCCATCTTACCGAATTTCAACAAGCGTATCAATTTCTTACACGACCCGAATTGCGCGATCTGGAAGAGAGCGAGGAAGATGGCAGTCGGTGAGCTATGCTTGTCGATAGCGCGTGAAAAATGATTGGTTAGTCAGTAACCGGTGATTCATGCGTTGTTGTTTGGGTTAGTATTCCCAAACTTAAAAAGGCCAGGATATAGCTTAGATAATTCTCATTGAGAAATCGACTGCTATAGAAAAAAACGAATAGGAAGACGCCATAGTGCCAACACGCGACAAAGAGGGCATTATGGCGTTTTTGTCGGACCAGAAACCAGAGCAAGAGCGGCAACGCACAGAGCACTTCCAGCCGCCAGAAGGGCCATTGCGCAAAGCGATTGCTCACCCAGCCCAATGCCAGGACAAAGTTGCTGGCCCCCCACCCCCAGATCTGATAGCCCGTTTCGCCTTGCCCATTGCTCCAGCGCCAGACATCATCATAAAAGGCAAAGGGATCCCAGATGATATAGGGCAAGACGAGCATGGCAAAGCTGATCAGCGCCCAACGGCTGCGCCGCACGATCAACGGCACCAACGTGAACCATGCTCGCCAACCGTTGTCGGTCCCCTGCGTTTGATCGGTCACCAGCAAGAGTCCGTAAAAGGGCGCGAAAAACCAGGCGGTCGGTTTACTGGCACATGCCAATCCAAAACAGAGCGTTGAGAGGATCAACATGCGCCGTGAGGTGTACTGGTGGTGCGCCCAAGTGTGCCAGGCCACGAGACTAAAGAGTAGCCAACAAAGCACAAACGCATCATTTTGCCCAAAGATGAGATCCAGCGCCAGCAAGGGATTGAGACCCAATGTGGCGGCGAGTGCCAACTTGGCGCGCGTAGACACGGCCAAGCGCGCTGCTAGACAAAGGGCAACGGTCATTAACAACAGATAGACCAGTCGCTGATCATAGAAGCCGCTGGCCTGTCCTATCAAATAGAAGGGCGCGCTAAAGATAAAGGTCCAGGGTAGATAGGGGTAATGATAGAGCGCTGTACGAAAATCAGGATGGCCCCAGGTCGCCATGGGCGTTTGCGTGTAGTCCTCGGCATAGGGATTTTTGCCCTGCAAAAAAAATTCAATCGTCGCTTCGGTTTGGATGACACCGCCGTCATGCGAATAGCTGCCACGTGGCCCCTGGGCGTCGAGCAACATGAGCTTGATGGTGGGCAGATAAACCGCCGTCCCAATCATGCCGGCCAACAGCACGCCTTTGATCACCCCTTGCCCGCGACCGTGCAGGGCCAGATCAACGATAAAGTAGAGGCCAAGCAGCGCCAGCGTCAGGGCAAAGAGCAACAGCCCTAGCGGTTCGGCTGGGCGCGGGCCGATCTGCCCCATGGCCGCCACACCCGCGGCGGGCACCAATTGACCCAAGAAGGGATGGCGCGCCACATCTTGAAAGCGATTGCCCAGACCCGATTCGGCAAAGCCCGTGATCATGAGCAAGCATAAGAGGAGGCTCGCCAGCAAAAGCGCGTCCCAGCCGGGTAGGCTGATGGGTGACTTGCGCGCTGCGCTCGGTACGGTGGATGCTGTACCATCGTTCATTGGGCCTGACCTCGGTAGGTATAGACGATTGAATCATTGACGGGAATATAGAGATATGGGCCACTAACCGCCGGCGCGCCGACAACTGTCTGTCCGTTGCGTATGGTAAGGCCGCCCATGATTTGTCCATTCAGATTGATCAATTGAATCAGCCCGGTGGTTGTGACAATCAGAATTTTTTCATGATCAATCAGTGGGCCACCCACTGCCCGACCATTGATGCCAATTTCCCAGAGCATCGAATTGCCCCCCTGGCGCGCGATGGCGCGTATAAAGCCTTCGCCCGTCACATAAACCGCGTCAGGGCCGACCGCGAGCCCTGTGATTTCACGCCCGACTAAACTGCTCCAAATATTCTGCCCCGTATTGGCGTTAATCGCATGCAGCCGTGAACCGCCGCTTTCGGCGCGATTGTCTGCGACATAGAGTTCGGCCAATGCATTTGGCCCATTTAATACAAAAACCGATGGTGCAGTGAGATTGCGGATGTCATCGCGCGTCCAGATCACAGAAAAGTCATTGATATCCAATGCGCGCAGCACGGGGTCGCCGATGTAAAGCAGTTGATTGCCGAAGGTCAGCGTAGGGGCGATGATGCCGCTAGCGATATAGGGATTAAGGACCAGATCACCGTTAAATCGATTCAAGGTAATAATATAATCTTGTGTTTGGCTGACGCTGGTAACCACATAGAGCCGATCCCCAGTCACATGCATATTGCTTTTGGGCACACCTGTAATCGTGCGTTGCCATTGTTGCTGGGCCTGTGTACTAAAATCTTGTAGCCCAAAGATGCGCGACTGATCATCGGCAAAGTATACGTAGCTATCCTGTACTGCGGGTGCAAAGCGTACCAATGCACCAACTTCAAACATCCATTGTTGGTTGCCTTCCACAAGGCCAAAGGCATAGAGGCGTCGATCGGCGCTGGCGACAATCACCTTATCATTAGCAACCACAATCGGGGAGATCAGCGATTGGTTGGCGCGGAAGGGATTGGGCCATGCTTCTGCCAGGGGCCACGTGGGCAAATTCGGCACACGGCCACTGTTGGCGCGATCGCGGCGCGCAAGCGGATAGCTTGTATCCGGGATCGCGGTCGGTGTCAGGATCGGGATTGTGGTGGGCGGTGGGGGTTGCACACGCAGCCAACGCACATCATTCGGGTTGGCACCGCTGGGTGCGTTCCCTGGCAATGTGTTGTCTCTGGGCTGGGCAAAGATCTGGCGTACCCAGTAAGACGGGTTGCAACAGACATAGACCCACTCGCCCGTCTCGTCGCGCCCACTCAATGTCAATATACTATCGCCGGGCAACGTAGTAACGGTTGCATTCAGATTGTTTGGCCCGGTGCGCAGCACAATACTGGGCGTCGCGGCCACGGCCCGCAGCGATTCGACGAAATAGAGCGTGGGCGTGGGGGTCGGGATCGCGGTGGGTGGCGGGATCGGGGTTTCTGTCGGGATTTCGGTTGGCGTTTCGGTTGGCGTTTCCGTGGGTAATTCAGAAAACACAAGTGGCGTGCTCGTAGGTGACGGCAACATTGAAGAATTGTTGACGACCACCGGCAAGGCAATATTGTTGGTGTTCCCGCCAATCGTCGCCGGCTGGTTGACTGCGCCATTCTCCGTCGCCACATCTGTTGCTTGGCTCACTGCGTCACCATTGCCAGCAACTGGTAAATTGACGGTGACCACTGGCTCGAACGCGGGGGTGGGCGCAACCAGCGGTGACAAACCCAACTGCGCGGCCACTGTGCTATAGGCAACCTGGGTGGCCAGATCTTCGGCAATCAGCGTGGCACGAAAGTCCACCGTTGGGGAAAGTTGCAGGCCAGCCGTGGCAGTAGCCGTTGGTGTGGGCGGAAATAGCAACCGATCGCCCCCAAACCAGATCAAACCAATCAGCGCCGACAGCGCCATCATGAGCAAGAGCAGCACAATTTGTAATACAAGCGCGGCGCGATTTCCTGCTTGATTTCTCAGTTGATTTCCTGGGCGTTGTACGGGTGCTGTCGGATTATCCATCTTGATCCAAAATTGCTTCTGTCATACTACGTTCAATTTGAAAACCCGCGTTGCGCCATCGCGTGCCCGGGGCTGACCAGGAAAAGTTCGCAGTGCAGATCTACGGTTTGTCAGTCCCCGGCACGCTGATCACGGCTGCAGCAAAGGCTGGCTTTCATAAAGCCTTGATCGAGGATGCTTGCTTGAGTACAAACCGGATGGTTTACATGGAACGAGTCTGTCACGTTGCAAACGTGACCTGCGAATGTAGCCTGATTCCGCATCATTTCGGTTACACTTCGCTCAAATTACACGCGCATTGTTGTGCCTGCATTATAAACCACGCTTGCGCCAAATCCACACTTTGCGGCGCGTTGGGTGTGTACGTTTGGACTTGCAATGTCGCTGGGCTGATCAATGACCACTTTGTGGATCTGGCCGCAAATGTTATACTAGCAGAAGTTGACAGCGTGGTTACACATGCACGAATCAGCCCGACCACTCAGCATGGACTGTAAGGAGTCGCTATGAAGCTCGATGCGCGCCAGGAACAATTGTTGCGGCGCACTTTTATTGATTATCAACAAACGTCTGCCTTTCTGGAAAATCCCCTCATTATTAATCGGGCCGACGGGCTCTATTATTGGGATACGGATGACAAACGCTATTTTGATGGGATTGGGGGGATCTTTGTCGCTTCCCTGGGCCATCGCCATCCGCGGATTATCGCCGCCATGCACCAGCAGATGGATCGTTTGAGCTTTGCGCCACCCCTGCACGGCATTTCGGATGTGGCGCTGGACTTTGTCGAAAAGTTGGGCAATGTCGCACCGGGTACGCTGAACTATGTCAAAGCGTACAGCGGCGGCTCGGAATCGGTGGAATCGGCGCTCAAGTTTACCCGCCAATATTGGAAACAAGCTGGCCATCCCAACAAATATAAATTTGTCAGCCGCTACTTGGGCTACCACGGCGGCACCTTTGGGGCCATGGCCGCTAGTGGCACCGGCAAGCGCAAAAGCCCCTTTGAACCGCAGATGGCGGGCTTTGTCAAGGTCTTTCCACCCACCTATTACCGCGATCGCTTTGCGACTTGGGATGAATGTAATCGCTTCTGTGCGCGCATGTTTGAAGATGTGATCATCAACGAAGATCCCGAAACCGTGGCTGGCGTGATCCTGGAGCCGATTGGCAACACGGGCGGCATTATCACCCCGACCAACGAATATTTCCAGATCATCCGCGAAATTTGTGATCGCCACAATGTGATCTTGATCTTCGATGAAATCATCACCGGCTTTGGGCGCACGGGCAACATGTTTGCGGCGCAGACCTTTGGCGTCACCCCGGATATCATTTGTGGTGGCAAAGGACTGGCTAGCGGCGCGCTGCCCATGGGTGCCATGATCGCGCGCGAAGATATGGGCGATGTCTTCTTTGGGCCGGTGGCCGCCGAGGTCAACTTTGCACATGGGCACACCTATGCTGCCAATCCGTTGGCCTGTGCCGTAGGTTGTGCGGTGCTCGATGAAATTGTCGAGCAGAAACTGGATCAGCGCGCCCATGT
>DAOTTR010000423.1:0-9741 GCA_034437715.1 Caldilineaceae bacterium | reverse complement strand
AATAAGTATCCAGCGCTTGCCAAACAAAATCATGCGTAGGGGCGGCCGCGCAGCCGCCCCGCGTTTGGCTCGCTGCGAACGGGCGGCTGCAAGCCGCCCCTACTGCATACTTATTTCTTTCTACTGTCCTTAGGGCCTGTCCAAGAATAACATGGATGATTTTAGACAGATTTACTCGGGTAACATCACATAAATTAGATACTTTATTTATGGACAGACCCATTAGTACTCTATCGTCTTAAAATCTAGGTCAATGGCTGAGTAAGTAGTACCGGTTTCATCAAGGTAAATGTGCATCGTTTTTCGATTTCTATAGGCAAAAACCTAAGGTCACAACTTGGGTTATTTACAGGATTCTCCACTGTATGGCAAAAGGCGATGATATACAAGAACGGCTAATCAACTTTGCAGTTCGCATTATTAGGGTATGTAATACCATTTGCCAAATCAAGAGTCGTAAATAAAGTAACTCTTACCAAAGTTCTAGCACCGATAATTCATGGTCTTTGGTGAGGCAATTGGTATAATCATTTATCGGATGCTCCAGCGGGGAGGCATGTTTCGGGACAGCTATTGCGCAGCGGAACATCACCGGCTCCTAATTATGGAGAGGCTCGTGGTGCAGAAAGCAAACGAGACTTTATTCATAAACTTGGGATCGTTTTGAAAGAACTCAATGAATCGAAAGTTTGGCTTCTGATTATTGTGCGGAGTGAGATGCTACCAATCTCACAATTAAATGATTTAATCATTTACACAATGAATGTGAAGAACTCAGCAAAATTATTAGCCAAAGCATCCAAAGTGTCTGTCCAAGAATAACATGGATGATTTTAGACAGATTTACTTGGGTAACATCACGTAAATTCACTACCTTATTTCTGGACATACCCAAACAGCGTCTGCGCCCGTCAAGCGTTGACCATTAACAATTAATCATTAACCATTGACCATTAAGGTACCTACATGACCTCTATCACGATCAACAGCAATCATTCCCTCACCGGCCAGTGCAGTATTCCGGGTGACAAATCGATCAGCCACCGGGCGGTGATGTTTGGCAGCATTGCCGAGGGCAAGACGACGATTACCAATTTTTTGGACGGCCACGACTGTCGCGCCACGGTGGGTGTGATGCGTGACCTGGGCGTCGAAATTGACGTACTAAACCCAACCGAATTGGTTGTCCATGGGCGCGGGTTGGATGGCCTACAGGAACCGAATAGCGTGTTAGACTGTGCCAATTCGGGCACGACCATGCGCCTGATGACAGGGCTGCTAGCGGGTCAGCGCTTTCCCAGCTTTCTCAATGGCACGGCTCAGATCCGCCGTCGCCCCATGGGGCGTATTGTCAATCCGTTGCGCGGCATGGGAGCCGACATTATGGGTCGTCAAAATGGCAATTATGCCCCATTGGGCATTCGCCCGGCTCAGTTGCGCGGCGTCGAGTACGATATGCCAGTGGCCAGCGCCCAAGTCAAAAGCTGTCTGCTGCTGGCGGGTATGTATGCCAGGGGTTTGACGATTGTGCGCGAACCCGGTCCGACGCGCGACCACACCGAGCGCATGTTGCGCGCCATGGGCGCGCCGGTTGAAGTGATTGGCAAGACGATCCACAGCGAAAGACCATCAAACCCTCTGCGCAGCATCGAGATTGGCGTCGCGGGCGACATTTCATCGGCGGCGTTTCTGCTGGTCGCAGGCAGTATCATTCCCGACAGCCGCTTGACCATCACCGGGGTTGGGGTGAACCCGACACGCGTCGGGATCATCGACGCGCTGCAAGAAATGGGTGCGCAGATCGAATATCGCAACGAGCGTGTGCAGGCAGGCGAACCGGTCGCCGACTTGGAAGTGCGTTACAGTGAATTGCGCGGCACCACCTTTGGCGGCTCGACGATTGTCACCATGATCGACGAGTTGATGGTGCTGGCCGTGGCCGCCACCCAAGCCCACGGCCGCACGCTTGTGCGCGATGCGGGCGAATTGCGCGTCAAGGAGACCGATCGCATTGCCACCACGGTGACCGAGTTGCGCAAGATGGGGGCCAAGATCGAGCCGACGTCGGACGGCTTTATTATCGACGGGCCAACCGAGTTGCGCGGCGCGCCCGTCGAGAGCCAAGGTGATCATCGGTTGGCGATGGCGATGACGATTGCGGGCTTGGTCGCCAAAGGCCAAACCACCGTCTTTGGCAGCGAAGTCACAGCGGATAGTTTCCCGGGCTTTGAAGTGACGCTACAAGCCCTGGGTGGCGATCTGCATGTTGCAGAATAAGCTAGCGTCAAAGAACGCAAAGGCGAAACGCATGTCTACAATTTCTGGAAAAACCAACATGGTTGGGGTCATCGGCTGGCCGGTCAGCCATAGTGTCAGCCCGGCGATGCACAATGCGGCCTTTGCTGCTTTGGGATTGGACTGGTGCTATATGCCCTTGCCCGTTGCCGCCGAACCGGCGGAGCGCATCGGCGAAGCGGTGCGGGGATTGCGCGCCTTAGGTCTGCGCGGGGCCAATGTCACCGTGCCGCACAAGCAAGCCGTCATGCCCCACCTGGATTGGCTGACGCCCGCGGCCCAGGCAATTGGCGCGGTGAACACGATCCGCGTCGAGGAAGATGGCACACTCTCTGGCGACAACACAGACGCGCGCGGTTTTGTCGCCGATCTGCGCGATCAGGGTGTTGAGCTAACAGGCAAGCGCGCCTTGGTGCTAGGGGCCGGCGGTTCCGCCCGGGCGATTGTCTATGGCTTGGCCGAAGCCGGTTGTCTTTCGATCACGGTGCTCAACCGCACCGTGGACAAAGCCCATGATTTGGCACAGGAAATCCGCGAGGTTTTCCCCTTTTGTCGCCTATCCGGTCACGCTATGCCCGACGAAATCGCCAGCTTGGCCCAAGAAGCGCATCTAATTGTCAACTGTACATCGCTGGGCATGACACCCAACGTGGCGGGGCTGCCGTGGGATGAAGCAGTGGCCTTTCAGCCAGGGCAAGTCGTCTATGATCTGGTCTATAATCCGCCGCAAACGCGCTTGCTGGCAAAAGCGGCGGCAGATGGCGCGCAGGTGATTGGCGGGTTGGGTATGTTGATCTGGCAAGGGGCGATTGCCTTTGAGCGCTGGACCGGTCAACTGCCGCCAGTGGATGTTATGCGCGCCGCGGCCGAAGCGGTCTTTGCCAAACGGCGCGGCTAGTACAGTTGGGCGTAGATACCACGGCAGTTAATCAGGCACGTTACTCGTGTACATCATGGTAAAAATAGGGTACCTTATTTACGCCGGGATCTACTAGGCCAATCCAGTTGGATGCGCACGCGACTTAAAAAGGATGGAGCATGATAACGCCAAAGTTTCCCAGCGTTGACGAAGAGATGGATATTTTATTGATAGTTGAGGAACCTTCATGACCAATACAACAGAAAAAACACCGATTAACTATGCTGCCTTCCCCGATGAGTCGGGGCACTTTGGGCCGTATGGGGGCAAATTTGTGCCAGAGACGTTGATGCCGGCGCTGGATGAATTGGAAGAATCCTATCTCCAAGCGCGCAATGACAAAGCGTTCATGGCCGAATTGGCCTATTTACAGCGCACCTTTGTCGGTCGCCCCACGCCGATCACCTATGCGCGCCGGCTCACCCAACACTTGGGCGGCGCACAGATCTATCTCAAGCGCGAAGATTTGGCGCATACGGGCGCGCACAAGATCAACAACGCGCTGGGGCAGGCATTGCTCATGAAACGCAAGATGGGCAAGACGCGCATTGTAGCAGAAACCGGCGCGGGGCAACATGGTGTGGCCACAGCCACCGTTGCGGCCTGGCTTGGTATGGAATGTGTCGTCTATATGGGCACGGTAGACATGGCGCGCCAACAGCCCAATGTGTTTCGTATGCGCTTGTTGGGCACCGAAGTGCGCGGTGTGGAAAGTGGCAGCAAAACACTCAAGGATGCGATCAACGAAGCGATTCGCGATTGGGTGACGAATGTCGATACCACCCACTATCTGCTGGGCAGTGTGTTGGGGCCCCATCCCTATCCAGCCATGGTGCGCGACTTCCAGAGCGTGATTGGCAACGAGGCGCTCTACCAGATGCGCGAGAGTGAAGATGGCCCCAAACGGCTCCCCGATGTGGTGGTCGCCTGTGTGGGCGGTGGCAGCAATGCGATTGGCATCTTCCATGCCTTTCTGGAACATGAACAGGTGAAGTTGATTGGGGTCGAAGCAGGTGGCCACGGCATCGAAGGCGGCCAACACGCGGCGCGCTTTGCCGATCCACAGAAAGGCCGGTTGGGCGTGCTCCAAGGCACCAAAAGCTATGTCCTGCAAGATGCCGACGGCCAAATTGCCGAAACCCATAGCATCAGCGCGGGTCTCGACTACGCCAGCGTTGGGCCAGAACATGCCTGGTTGCGCGACATGAAGCGCACCGAGTACACCTATTGCACCGATGACGATGCGATGGAAGGATTCAAGTTGCTCTGCCAGATGGAGGGGATCATTCCTGCGCTGGAAAGTTCACACGCCATTGGCCATGTGCTCAAGTTGGCCCCGCAGATGGATAAGGATCAGATCATTCTGGTCAATGTCAGCGGGCGCGGTGATAAAGATCTCAACACAGTCATGCAGGCGATCCAAGCTGGGTAAGGAACAACGGCTGTTCAGGTGTGGTGCATGGCGGCTATTGATTTCAAAGATAGGCCACCATGCACCTCATTCTACCCGTCTATACGCCGGTAGTAGTAGCCTGGCGCAATTTGCAGCACCAATTCGTAATGACGGTTGATCTCGCGCATCACAGCCGCGCTATAATTGTCGGTAAAGCGCTCGAGAACAACATACTGTGGTTTATACTTTTCCAAGACAACCAGCATGTCGGCCTCGGTAATGTTGCCCGATTCTAACCGTTTGCGGCTAATCGCAGCCAGGGGTGGCGCAACCGGCAGCCCCGCTTGAAAGGCATAGAAGGGGCGATCGGTGAACACAAAGCCCGGTTGCGCCTGTGCATCGATCTGTAATTGATGGGAAATTTCCCAAATATAGAGAGGACGATAGAGTGACGCTGCTTGCGCCAGTCGTTGCGGCAGGGGCGACGGATAGTAGAAGATCACCGCACAGAGGGCGACGGCACTACCCACCAGGGCCATAGCCCATCGCCGCTGGGCCGATTGCGGCTTGCGGGTCAAGCCTTGGATGGCCTGCACCCAGGCCTCAATGCTGAAAGCGCTGAGCCAGAGCAGCGGAATGGTGAGCAGGGTAATATGGTGATACCAGAGCGGCCGGTGGAACGCAAAGCCAACGATGACCGTCACAAACCAAGTGAGCGGCAAGATGACATTGCGATTGCGCTGCCAGCACGCGTACAGGACGCCAATCGATGCCAGCGTTAGGTAGATCGGTTGTTGGCGAAAGAAATCGGCCAGAAACTTACGACTTTCCTCGGCAAAAACCAATCGACTACGCGTCTGCGCGCCAAAATGGGTGTCGAGCAGCATACCAAAATCCCAGGCGTGGAAGGAGAAGCTGAGGGCAAAAAATGCTATCGCCGTAACCGTTAGCCACACGAGAGGGCGGACAAGCCGTTGCACGAATGTAGGGGTTGTCGTATGCGACGTAGTGGTTAAGCATAGATGTAGACAAATGGCAGGAGACAACGCAGCAACGAATAATTTTGTCTCCAGCGCGAGCGCTATGAACAAAGCCGCAACGATCAGCGTCCACCAGCGCTGTTTGCCTATCACCAAAAAGCTAATTGACACCACTGCCAAAGCCAAGGCAGGTAGGCCAATCATCACAGCGCCACTTAGGCGCAGGTAGAATGTACTCAGGACTAAAAGCAGCGTGGCACTGGCGGCAGCAAAGGTCGTCAGCGTGTTGCGCAAAAGCAAATAGAAGCTCCAGAGCAAAAGCGCAGAAAACAGCGCGACTAAGATGCGTGCGGCGGCTACCGAAAACCACCAGGAGAGTAAGACGGTAAAGAGCGGCGGATGATGAGCAAAAAAATGACAGGAACCAAAATGCCGGTGAATTGGAAAAAGAAACCCACCTGTTTGGCCAATTGCCAAGACGCTTTATGAAAGGGGGCATGCGATGAAGCAGCGACATTCCTATCCGCAAGTGGTAAATGGGGTTTAATGCAGGTCATCAGTACAGCTTTCTAGGTAAGGCAAGTATCAAGAAGAAGTAAATGAAGATGGACTAGGCTAAGACGATAACACGATGAATAGGCAACTCTATCACTAACGACAATTCTTCCGACTAACATTTCCACACTACGAATATAATACAGTTGGGTTTCAACTGTTAGTAAGGGGCATCTGGTTTATGAGCAACTCACAACATTTATCCGAAAGTTCGCAAGCTACCTTCCAAAATACACAGCTAACAACGGGAGTGGAACGTATCAAGGCGGTTTTCGACAAAGTCAAACAAGACAAAAGCGCTGCTTTTATGCCCTATCACGCCATGGGGTATCCCAGCCGGGCAGCGACAGTAGAGATTATTGCCACACTGGCCGAGGTGGGTGCAGATCTCTTTGAGATCGGCATTCCGCACAGCGATCCCCTGGCCGACGGGCCGACGAATCAGGCCGCAACCTATACGGCGATTACCCAAGGCACAACCGTCAAAGACTGTCTGGCCATGGTGCGCGAATTGCGCGCCCAGGGTGTTGACCAGCCATTCTGTGCCATGACCTACACCAACCCGATCTTCGCCTATGGGTTTGAACGTTTTGTCCAAGACGCCGCCGCCGCGGGCATTGATGGCTTGATCGTCCCCGATCTGCCACCCGAAGAAGCCGAAGAACTCGAAACCCTCTGCCGGGTAGCCGGCCTGGCCAGCATTTATCTGTTGGCACCCACCAGCACCGAAGCGCGCATTAAATTTGTGGCGCAACACGCCAGCGGCTTTATCTACTTGGTCAGCGTCACCGGCATTACTGGCGCACGGACAGCGTTGCCGGCTAATCTAAACGACTTTGTGCAACGAGTCCGACGCCATACCAACTTGCCCCTGGCCGTCGGCTTTGGCATTGGCACCGGTGAACAAGCCGCAGCCGTTGGCAAAATTGTTGAAGGCGTCATTGTCGGCTCGGCCTTGGTCAAGGCTGCTGGCACCCCCGACGGGGTCGCCGCCGTGCGTGCCTTGGGCACAGAGCTAGCCAATGGCACACATCGTCAATAAAGTCGCTGAAATACGCGCCAAACCTGGCACCCTGAGTCCCTTTACTCAGTATAGCGAGTAAATGTGAGGAAATTGTTGGGATTTTATGTGGAAATGATGAGGAAGTGACCGTCTGCCGAGTTGGCAACGGCAGTTGAGCAACCACAAACATGGCGGGAATGACCAAAATTTTCTGGTCACTCCCGCCATGTAACAAAATAAATTTCAGGGCTCGCGTTTCGTAGCAAAAATGGGCTACTTAATCACCGGTCTTAGCTTCAGGGCAAATTGCAAGGAAAAGCGGGCATCCGGATCATTCAGATCGAGCTGGGTGATGGTTGAAATCTGTTCCAGGCGATAGGTCAGGGTGTTGCGGTGGATGTGCAGGCGGCTGGCCGTCTGGCTGGCATTGCCATGACATTCAAAGAAAGCTTCGAGCGTTTGCACCAATTCGGCATTCTTGGTATCGTCATACTGCAACAAGCGCCCCAAGGTGCGCCGGTAGAAGCGCGCCGCTTCGGCATTGCCACTCAGCGTTGTCAACAGTTGATAAAGCCCTAGATCCCCAAAGTAGGTAACAGGTGGACCTTTCCACTCTTTGCCTAGACGCCAGCTTTCGCGCGCCTGTTGTTGGCTTTGCAGCCACCCACTTGGTTTCACCGCGGGACGCCCAATGCCAATCACCACCTGGGCTTTGGCATATTGGGCCTGTAACCGTTCGGCAAACGCGTTCGCCACAATTTTTAGGTCGCGGCCACTCTTCGGATTATCTGTCGGCCAGAAGAGCAAGATTCCTTCATCACGCCGGCTGATTGGCACATTGACCCCTTGTTCGCGCAGAAAACGCAACAGAGGCGTCGGCCATTCAGAGGTATATTTTGCTTCCACCATCCAGGCCACATAGGGCTTGTTCAAGTCATAGCCCAACGAGGCACCCCGTTGAATCCACGCTTGTTCATCAGCAATCTCCGATGCCAAAAGCTCGTCGATAAAGGCGGCGCGCATGCGTTCTTCGGCCAAGCCTACCGCATTCTGCTTGGCCCATTCCAGCGCAGCCGAAGCAGCACCCTGGCTAGCCGCGATCTCTTCGACGGCACTAATCGGCTGGCCCGCATTGGCCGTTGGGCGTAGCAAGAGACAATAGCCGCGCACAGAGTCCACCGCCACAATCGGCGTAATCACCACTTGGCTAAAACCGGCGGCGTCACCAGCACCATTGAGCGGCAGCGCGCCAACTGTCTTACTTAATTTGGCGAGGGGTTGCGTCGCCGCCCAACTGCGCAACGTTGTAACATTGGGCAACATGCCAAAAATATTCTGGCGGCGCGCGTCAGAGATGCCTTCAAAGCCAGCATAGCTGGCGATCTGCCCATCCTCGCGCAGGAGAATCAGTGGCTGCTGGATAAACTTCACAATATGATGCGCTAGATTGGCAATTCCACCACCATCTAGGGAAATTTGGTTCAGTTCATGTTGCAACTCGGTCGAACGCTGGGCCACATAGCCGGCGCGGTCCACGATCAGGCGAATGATCGCACGCTCAATTTGCACGATTGACATGGCGTCCGACAGTTGAAAGAGCGCAATGCGATTGGCTTGTGCCGCTTGTAGAGCAGCCTCGTCCACTGGGCCAAAGACGGCGATGGCCGAAATGCGCGCATTCTCCAAGCTGCGTACAACCCGTGCCAGTTGCATCTTCGGATCAAGCCGGCGTAGATCCTCCATATCAATCAGGGCAAGCTCATTGCCATCTAATTTGGGAAAAGCGGGGGGGCTAGGCCGCAAACTACAGGCCCAACTCACCGTGCGATCGAGCAGGTCTTCGCCGACCAAGAGTTGTGTATCTGGCGGCAGCGCCAGGCGAAAAATATCATCAAGTGTTACACCGTTTTTGTACATATTGCCTAAGAAGAGACCTGATAGTTTTACACGAGAAGGTAGAAAATTGCCAATACTCCTGATAGGATAAGCAAGGGTTCTCGTCAATTCAGCAAAAATGCTTACCTATATTTATTAGTATATAGCAATTAGCACAAATATTTCCATGTGAATTATATAACAATCTTTTCGTTTCTGGCAATTAAGGGGATTGGCATTATGCAAATCATACAATTCCTACATGGAAAAACCCTTAAACTCGCACAAAAACGTACGCGCACACGCCAGAAACCACATAGCGATAAGCATTTGTTGGGCAGCGCACGACAATGCACAAAAAGCTTACTGCCTATACGCATGTCAGTATGAAAATCGGCGTTTGATGCAGCGACGAGCCGCGTGCCAAGAAGTGACCAACTGTAGATCGGCACTAAGGGTCTGTCCAAGAATAACATGGATGATTTTAGACAGATTTACTCGGGTAACATCACGTAAATTCAATAGATTATTTCTGGACATACCCTAATAACATTTCAAAGAATAAAGTATCCAGTAGGGGGCGGCTTGCAGTCGCCCGCTCTCAGCGAGCCAAACGCGGGGCGGCTGCGCGGCCGCCCCTACGCATGATTTTGTTGGGCAAGCGCTGGATACTTATTGCTTTGCAAGCGCCTTAGTGGTAGTACGCGTGGCCGATTATCAA
>DAOTTR010000422.1:0-7324 GCA_034437715.1 Caldilineaceae bacterium | reverse complement strand
GTCAAAGCTGCCGCCATCTCGCACGTGATGACCAGCAAAGGCATGGACGAAGCGGGGCTATTGTTTGCCTATGCCGCCACCAAGCCCAATGCCCTGGTCGATAACAACAATCAAGGCATTGTTGTGGGTGGCATGGGTGGCATTACGGCGGCGATTGCCCGTTCGGCGCAATGTGCTGGGGCAAAAATTCGCTGCGGCGCTGAGGTGAAACGCATCTTGGTCGAAGACGGGCGCGCCTGTGGCGTCGAACTGACCGATGGACAAACGATCCGCAGCCGGCTGGTCATCTCTAACGCCGACCCCAAGCGCACCTTTCTGGGGCTGGTGGACGAGGCGCATATTGCGCCAGCGGTGACGGCGGCGATTCGCAAGTTGGAGAGCAATCATGCTACACTTAAGTTTCACGCCGCTGTCCGTGAACTGCCTGATTTCAGTCGTTATCTGGGGGCAAATTTTGACCCAACGCTGATTTCGACGATTGGCATCGGGCCAACAACCGCCTGGTATCGCCAATCGGTGCAAGATGCGCGGGAGGGGCGGATGACCCAATGCCCCGTGATCGATGTGCAAATTCCCACGGTCTATGATTACACGGTGGCACCGGAGGGCAAGCACATTGTCTCGATGTGGGTGCGCTTTCTGCCGGTCAAACCCAAAGACACAACCTGGGATGAGCTGCGTGAGTCTGTCGGCAACCAACTGATCGACCTGCTGACCGAGTACGCCCCCAACTTCCGCCGCTCGTTGATCGACTGGCTGGTTTATACGCCAGCCGATATTGAACGGCGCGTCGGCATCACCGATGGCAACTTCCGTCACACCGATCATATTGCCGGGCAATTGCTGGCCGATCGCTTGTTCTCACGCGGCGGCCATCGCACCCCGATCCGCGATCTGTACATGTGTGGCGCTGGCACCCATCCCGGCGGCGATGTCAGTGGCGCACCTGGTCATAACGCGGCGCATGTCATTCTCGCAGATTGGACAAAGATGGCTAATGGACGAACCATTTAAAAGTCATACCAATAAGCCCGGCAATAGACGAGATAGTATGTACGCCTTTGAAGGGTTCTATCTAGAAGGAACGGCTGGCTGGTTCCACCGCGCTGCGTGGGAACCCCGTGAGGATGTTCGGGGGCGCGGCGCGCCTAATTGTGCATTTCACGCGCAGCGTGGAACAAGGAAAAGGAACAAATTATGATTTTCCCCCAAGTTTTGCTTGGCGGGGTTGCCTTGGCGGCTGGAGGACGATTGGCCTTCCGCCAGATGCAGCGCCAGCAAGTTAACGAGCAAATTCAAGAGTTGTACGCGGCGTGGCGTGAGCGCTGTCAAACGCTCACCGATCAAGTGGCAACCCGATCCGAGTTGCTGGACGACCGCTATCAGCAATTTATGATGGAAAAGGTTGATCCACTTTTTGGCAGCACACGCCGCGCCCAGTTGGACGAAATTGTGGCCGCCTCCGTCGCGCCGGGCCAAATCGGTGAGCACGTAGAGGAGACCTTGGTAATCAGTGATTATGAGCGCCAGCTCAATCGCTATCTGGCGGCGGCGATTGCTACGCTGGGGACAGCGATCATCGGTGTGCTCTACAAGCCGATTTTGATCATCACGCTGGGGACGGCGCTCTATAGCACGACGCTGATCTTTCGCAATGGCTACAATGCGATTGTCAAGGAGCGCCGCCTACGTATGGATGTGATGGGGTCGCTCTATTTCATTGGTGCCTATGCCGGTGGTTATTTCATGGCTGGCAGCTTTGGTCTGGTCGCCTTTTATTTGAGCGAAAAGTTGGTCTTCATTACCCAGGACCGCTCGCAAAAGAGCTTGATCCAGGTCTTTGCGCAACAGCCACGCACCGTCTGGCAACTGGTGGATGGTGTAGAAGTTGAGGTGCCTTTTGCGTCGGTGATGGCGGGCGATGTCGTGGTGCTCTCTGCCGGCCAAGTGGTGCCGATTGATGGGACGATTATCCAAGGGATGGCGACCATCGATCAGCATATGTTAACCGGCGAAGCCCAGCCCATAGAGCGCGCCGTCGGTGATCCGGTGCTGACCTCGACGATGATGTTGGGTGGGCGGATTCAAGTGCAGGTCGAGAAGACTGGCGAAGCAACCGTCGCTGCCCAAATTGGCACCATGCTCAACAATACCGCTTCTTATCAGGCCGGGATTGTCTCCAAAGGTGAAGCGATTGCCGACCAATCTGTGCCCCCCAGCATGTTGCTGGCGCTCATTGCATTGCCTTTTGCTGGCTACCAATCGATGGTGACAATTCTGGGCTCGGCAATCGGGCTCAATATCAAAATCACGGCACCGATTGCCATGCTCAACTTCTTGAACCTAGCCGCGCAACACGGCATTCTGATCAAAGATGGTCGCTCGTTGGAGTTGCTGAAGGCAATTGATACCGTGGTCTTTGATAAGACTGGTACCCTGACGCTCGATCAGCCACACGTTACCCAGGTTCACATCTGCGGAGATGTTGACGTCGATCAAGTGCTGCTCTACGCCGCCGCCGCCGAACACCGTCAGACGCATCCGATTGCCCGGGCGATTCTGGCCGCGGCTATGGAGCGCAACCTTTCCATCCCCGAGATTGAACATGCCCATTATGAAATTGGCTATGGGTTGCGCGTGCAACTGGCCGACCGCGTGCTGCGGGTTGGCAGTGATCGCTATATGGGCTTAGAAGAGATTGACATCCCCGACACCGTGCGTGAGGCACAGCAGATCGCACAGGCACAGGGCCATTCGGTGATCATGGTGGCTGTCGATCAGCAACTGGTGGGGGCCATTGAGCTAGAACCTACCATTCGGCCAGAAGCGCGCGCGATTGTTCAGGAATTGCGCAATCGCAAAATCGATATCTACATTATCTCTGGCGATCAGGAACAGCCCACACGGAAACTGGCGCAAGAGTTGGGAATTCCGAACTACTTTGCCAACACCTTGCCCGAAAACAAAGCCGACCTGGTGGCGCAACTACAACAACAGGGCCGCGCCGTCTGCTTTGTGGGCGACGGCATCAACGACTCGATTGCGCTGAAAACAGCGAATGTCTCGGTCTCGCTGCGCGGCGCATCCACCGCTGCCACCGATACCGCGCAGATCGTGCTCATGGCCCAAAGTTTGCAACAACTACCCTATCTCTATGATCTGGCACAAGAGTTTGATCGCAACATGAAAGCCGGTTTTACCGCGGCGGTGGGCCAGGGCGTGGTTGTGATTACTGGCGCGCTCTTGGGGGTGGTCGGCATTTTTGCCGGCACATTAATCTGGGAGGTTGGGCTGCTAGCCGGCATAGGCGTGGCTATGCTGCCGCTGCGCAAGATGCAGAAAGAGCGGCAGGAAGCCCTGCGTCTTAAGTCGGATAGTCTTGGATCCTAAGTCGCGCCGACTACACGACTACGCGACTACGGACTTGCAGCACTCAAAACGAATTTGGTAATGGAGGACTATTGGCGTGTTTGCTACAAAAAATTTACTCACGTCCCAGGAGGCCCGGCTAACCGGTGCCGTACAGCGGAGCATCCAGGCCGTGAAACTTTGGGTTGATCAGGCGCAGAACACGCTGGAAACCGTTGAACGCGATGTGTTGGATCCATTGCTCGACCGTGCGCTGGAAAGTTGGGGCGATCAGCGCCAACGCCAGCGCCAGCTGCTCAATGGCGAAGTTGCTGTGAGCGTTCTCACCGCAGATGAACGGCAGATCAACCGCGGTCTCTATATTGCCTTGGGTTCGTTGGGGCTGGCGTTGTTTGGCACGCTGATCTTCCCGCCCTTGCGTCTGCTCAGCTTGCCGGGGTTAGTCTATGGCTCCTGGCATTCGTATGAACGCGCCTATCAAGCGCTGACCCAAAAGCGCAAGGTGGGGATCAATCTGCTCACCGCGCTCGTCAACACAGCCTACATCGCCAGCGGCTATCTGATTCTGGGCAACCTCACGACGACCTCCTATTTTGCCAGTTTGAAGTTGTTGAGTGTCGTCAAAGGTCGTTTTGAACAGGACTTGCGCAATGCCTTGGCCAAACAGCCCCAGTCGGTTTGGCTGTTGGTCGAGGGGATCGAAGTCAAGCTGCACCTGGCGCAGCTTCAGCTTGGTGATCTGGTCGTGGTCCATGTCGGCGAAGTGATTGCAGTTGACGGCCTGATCATCGAAGGCGCTGCCACCGTCGATCAACATGTCCTCACAGGCGAGGCCCAGCCGGTGGAAAAAAGTGTTGGGGATCGGGTGCTGGCGGCCACGCTCCTCCTCACCGGCAAATTAGTCATCCGAGTTGAGCAGACCAGCACCGAGACGACAGTCGCCAAGATCAGTGAGATTTTGGCGCAAACGGTCGATTTCCGCTCGACCCGCGAGTTAAATGTTCAAAGGGTGACCGATTGGTTGGTCTTGCCCTTCTTGGGCTTGAGCGCTGTCACCTGGCCCTGGCTGGGGTTTTCTAGCGCCGCGGCTGTGATCGACGCCCATCCCCATCGCCAACTCAATGTCTTTGGGGCGCTGGGGCTCTTGAACTATCTGGTGCTGGCAACCGAGCAAGGAATTCTGGTCAAGGATGGGCGATCATTGGAATTGTTGAGCAAGATAGACACGCTAGTCTTTGACAAAACCGGCACCTTGACCCAAGAACAGCCCCAGTTAGTGGCTATTCATCTTTGGGATACCCCCACCGCCTTCGAGCAGGCGGCGGAACCATCACCGGCCGCCTTCGAGCAGGCGGCGAAGCCCTATACCGAAGATGAGGTGTTGGCCTATGTCGCCGCCGCCGAGCAATATCAGAGCCATCCGATTGCGCGGGCCATCCTGGCAGAAGCACGGGCGCGTGGGCTGGTGCTACCGGCCATTGACCATGCGGGCTATCGGGTTGGCTATGGGCTGGCGGTCGAGGTGGCAGGCCATATTCTACACATTGGCAGCGCGCGTTTTATGCAGCAGGAAGCCATTGCCATCCCGCCGGGCATTGCACAGTTGCAAGAGACCGGCCAACGTCAGGGGCACTCTTTTGTGCTGGTCGCGATTGACGGACAATTGGTCAGCGTCTTAGAATTGCAGGCTGCCTTGCGCCCAGAGGCCAGGGCGATCATCGCCGACCTACGCCAACGCGCGCACATCCAATCGATCATCATTGTTTCCGGCGATCAACTGGCACCCACGCGTCGCCTGGCACAGGAATTGGACGCAGATGAATACTTTGCCGAGGTGTTGCCTGCTGGCAAAGCAGCGTTAATTGCCCAATGGCAAGCGGCGGGCCGGCGCGTCTGCTTTGTGGGCGACGGCATCAATGACGCCGTGGCGTTGAAGCAGGCCAATGTCTCCATCTCGTTGCGCGGGGCGACGACAGCGGCCACCGATACGGCGCACATTGTGCTTATGGACGAAAGTCTACAGCAGATGATCCCGCTCTTTGATCTGGCGCAAAAATTTGATGTGACCACGCGCAACACCTTTCTGGCGATTTTGACGCCAGGCGCGGTGGGGCTAGCGGGCATTTTCTGCTTACACTTTGGCCTGGTACAGATGACCGTGTTGGATCAAATTGGTCTTACGATGGGCATGGGCATTGCCATGCGCCCTCGGTTATGGAAAGGGCACGCGCAAGCACAAATTGTAGCCATACCCGCAAACCAAGATAGCGCTAGTCAGCCCGCGACTTAAAGATCCAAAAGCAAGTATGCGTAATTCACGCTGGCCAGAATAAATTCGGTACCATTTTTCATTGATAGGAGATTTGCCATGATTTACGTCGATCTGATTATTTTGATTGTCATCGTTAGCGGCATTTCCATCTGGCTTGATCGCCGGTATGGACGGAATAAAACGGAAAAGACCTCTTAAATCGGAATGTTGTATGGCGTATAGTTACAGGAGAGGAATTTATGGTTCTTGAAACGTTAGGAATTGTCAAAGCCGCCAGCGCGCTTAAATATGCTGTAAT
Organism: Caldilineaceae bacterium; assembly: GCA_034437715.1. GTDB lineage: Bacteria > Chloroflexota > Anaerolineae > Caldilineales > Caldilineaceae > JAHBVH01. The sequence goes on along the minus strand of DAOTTR010000422.1, from coordinate 1,385 downwards.
GGGGCTTGTGAGCGCGGTGCCCTTGATCGTTACCAACAGTGCCCAAGCTACCCAGCAACTGGTCGTTGCTGCCACCCCACTCGTTGTGCAAGGAGCAACAGGCACGGCGACGATCGTTGCCAACAGCGCGCAGGCTACCCAGCAACTAGTCACTGCCTCCACGCCCATCATCACACAAGCGGGGCTATTAACCGTGGCTGGATTGGCTGCTGTCGGGCATCTTGCTGCCCAGGGAATAGCAACCATCAAGACAAGTGTGGCATCGCTCGGTGTTTTGGGCGCCAAGACAGGCCTGGGGGCCAAGGCTGCTGTTACTGGAACCTCGGCTGTTACACCAACTACCACTGGGGTGGGGAGTAGTATTGCCGTCGCAACCCCAGCCGCAGGCATCATAAGCGTGAAGGGGGCCACAGCCGCTGTGGCTCCGGCAGTGGGGATGAATTCTATCGTCGCCAGCATGCCAAGTCTATCAGCGACAACCGCCGTTGCAACGCCCGTCGTAGGTACTATGGCCGCGAAGGGGGTCACGGCGGCTGTGGCTCCAGTAGTGAGTAGCACCATCGCCACCCCACCCATTGCGGTTGCCGCAACGCCCGTCGTAGGTATCATGGCCGCGAAAGGGGCCACAGCCGCCGGAACAGCCGCAGCCGGGATGAATTCTGTCGTCGCTACTATGCCAAGTCTATCAGCGACACCTGCTGCCGTGATCTCTGTTGCCTGACCCATTACATTCTGATGAGTAATCTCGATCAACTTCTCAATATTATTGCGCTCGTTGCTTGGGTGCTGTTCTTAATTTACGCGGTCAGCATCTTTATTCAGACCCTTTTAGAAAGAGGGCTGATCCGCGCCCTGATCCGCTTGATATCATGGCGTGTACTGTTTCCGATGCTGGCACCCATTCTGATCATGCTCTTGGTGGCGGCGTTGGTCTTTGTCCAGCCAAACGAGGTGGCGGTGATCATTTCGCTCATCACCCCCGGTGGTGTGCGCCCGCAACCGTTGCGCTCTGGCTTGTATCTGATTGTGCCGGTACTAGAGCAAGAGGTGATCTATCCGATCTCCTGGCAGACGTACACCATGTCGGGCCAACCGAATGAGGGAGCCAAAACCGGCGACGACTCGATTCGGGCGCGCACAAACGACGGCCAAGAGATTCGGATTGATATCTCGATCATCTTTCGGATTAATCACGAACAGGTAGTGGCCTTGCACACTGACTGGCAAAATCGGTATGTCGAGGATTTTGTGCGCCCGGTGCTGCGTGGTCAGGTGCGCACCGAAGTATCGCAATTTACGGTCAATGAGGTCAATAGTTCACAGCGCAAAGATTTGGAAGCTTCGCTAGAACGGATCTTCACGGCCGAATTTGCCGCCAAAGGGTT
>DAOTTR010000421.1:0-23774 GCA_034437715.1 Caldilineaceae bacterium | reverse complement strand
CAGGTGTGTTGGTCCAGGTCGCGGTTGGCACAGGTGTGTTGGTCCAGGTCGCGGTTGGCACAGGCGTGTTGGTCCAGGTCGCGGTTGGCACAGGCGTGTTGGTCCAGGTCGCGGTTGGCACAGGTGTGTTGGTCCAAGTCAGTGTAGCGGTCGGTGCCGGTGTACTCGTTGGTATTGGTGTATTTGTCGGTGCCGGTGTATCTGTATCAGTCGGTGCCGGTGTGCGCGTCGGTGCCGGTGTATCTGTATCAGTCGGTACCGGTGTGCGCGTCGGTGCCAGTGTATCTGTGGCAGTTGGCACCGGTGTATCCGTCACGGTCGGCAATGGCGAATCTGTTAGGGTTGGCTCTACCATTGTGGGTGTCGGCACAAAAATCCTAGTTGATGTTGCAGGCACCGTTTCGGTGGGGGACGGCAATGGCGTATTGGTCAATGTCGGTGTTGGTGATCGCCAGGGCCGAATAATCGGGGACGGCGTTGGCGTTGGCGTAATCACCACCCCATTGGTTGGTATTGGCGATGGCGTTGGCGTAGGTATAAACGTCGCCAATGTAGGAACCGCTACACTATTCCCGCTCATTCTGGTTGCCATCAAAGTCGCCATATCAGACAAGGATAATGACGTAGGAAACGCGGCCACGGTTGACCGGCGCGTCACAATTATAATCGGCGTGGCAGTGCCAGATCGATCTGATCCAGGGCTATTGGCGGATGTCGTCATAGACGGTGTAGCCGTTGGGCGACTGCCGGTTAGCGTTGGCCACACCGAGCCATCTGCACTAGGCGGTGGCCCAAAAATACGCGTCGGCGTCCTAGTAGGTGTGCGCGTGGTTCCCCCGGCATTAGCCGTGCCCGGCGTTTCATTCACCACTCGCGGCGTGGACTGTGGCCTTGGTGTAGCCGTCGAATCAGGCTGTACGAGGACTAAATCCTCGCCTTGGTTCCGTTCTGTTGTCGCCACAGTTGCAATGATGGTAACGACTGATGTGTCTGGCGTTACTGCGGTTTCATCAGTCGCTTCATCAGTCGCTTCATCAGTTGTCGGCGCGGTGGTTGGTTGAGGCGTAGCTTCACTTTCCAGTGTAGGAACTTCCTCTTCCGGGGTTGCCGTTAGCGCCATCGACACTGGACTTGGCTCCGTTATGGTTGGCGCGACGGTTTGTGCCACTCCGCTTGTATCGGGTGGCGCTTGGCTTCCTGCGGGCAGGACACCGACATCGCCGCCACTGCTGCCAGTTTGTGTCTGAACGACTTGCTGAATCTCGTCCCTAACAAATGGACCCCAGAGAACAATTGCCCAAATTGCGAGCGCGGTCGCCCCAACCATTGTCAGCGAAGGCATCAACCGGAAGCGTTCACGCCACCAATCCATCCAAGTGGTGGCAACGGGCGCGGCAATCGCGCGCGGGGCGATTTTAGGCGGCGCAATACGCTCGCGAACTGGAGATACCAGATTTGTATTTGTTTCTTCAGTTGCGACACTTGTCACCGGATTCGGTCCCAATGTCGCAGCGACTTCCGCCAGAACTTGCTTTTTTAACCGTTCAGCAAAATCTGGAGACATTTGCTTGATCGGCAAATGTTTGCGGAATAACGCTTGTACTTCCTGTTCGTTCCAATTATCGGCCATTGTTAAGCCTCGGCACCTGCAAACGCGTGATGAAATTGGCGGCGGACTCGACTCAATAAAGATTCTGTTGCTTTATACGATCGCCCCAAAACCTCGGCAATCTCCGCAACACTCAGCCCGTCATGATAACGTAATAGTAATGCTTGTTGCCCCTGCTCTGACAGTTCCTCTAGCGCTTCATCGACTTCCAAACGCGTACTTGTTGGCCCGGCAGTACTTAACCACAACGGCAATTCGTATGTCTCCCGCGAACGACGCCAGTAATCAGCCACTTTGCGATAAGCAATTGCGTAGATAAAGGTGGCCAATGTCACATTGCCATCAAATGTACGAATTGACTGAACGAGCCCGAACAATGTCTCACTTAACACATCTTGCGCATCATCCTGATTGCGCGTGTTATACATGAGATAATTAAATAACCGGGGACTCCATTCATCAACAAGGGCTGACCAAGCTTCTTGATCACCATCCTTCAGACGCTGAAGAATGAGCGCATCATGCGGCGTTGCATGATCTTCTTTGTTGTCATCATTATTCGATTGGATCTTGAAAGGTATCAATCGACGAGTCATTCAGTGCAACGCCCAATTTATCATTAACTCTCTTAAAAATAAGATTTTTGGCTCTATGCTAGTAGATCCCAGCGTAAATAAGGTACCCTATTTTTACCATGATGTACACGAGTAACGTGCCTGATTAACGGCCGTGGTATCTACGCCCAACTGTACTAGATAGTTGTCGTTTCGCCTAGCTTCCTGGCGATGCGATGACAAAAAGATATAGACATAAACTTCAATTTATGACACATCACAAACACATCTAAGATTCATTTATGATAGATTCTTATGAGACAGAGGCGATCAACGCGCCATTTTATTTATTTTATCATACACCTATCATTCCAAACCTTACAATCTATCGAACATTCTTTCCATTTTTTACTGTATTTGAGTATTATTTTTCTATTAAAATGGTCTTAATTTTTTTCTACTGCTGTAATAAACAAAAAGTCTAGCGACCTGTTTGCGCTTACACAAACGGTTAGATAGGGCATCAAGTGTGCCTCCTTACAATGGTAGCGCACCATATAGCACATGGGCCCAGGCAAGCAACGCTTCATCAGTACCAAATTTTGCGACAAGTTGAATACCCAGGGGTAAGCCATTGCTGGCAAATCCGGCGGGGATTGTCACGGCGGGCAACCCGGCATGGGTCCACGGCAAATTCATATCTGGGCTACCCGTGGCGTGGATACCGGCGGGGGCGGTTCCTGGCGCGGGAGGACAAATCCACAAATCAATCCCAGCTTGTTCCATTGTGGCTTCCAGGCTTGTCCGCAGCTTGCCACAGTTAGCACGGGCGGCGCTCAATTCTTCTGCTGTGACCGTTTTGCCAAGTTCAATAATTTCCACGGTGCGGGGGCGATAGAGATGGGCAAAGTCAGCGTAAAGCGTGGCATGTTCTTGAGCAAATTCGGCAAAGACCAACCGTCGATGCAACTGATTTAAGGCCGCAATGTCGTCGAACATGGGAATTTGCTTAACCCGATACCCAGCCTCGACCAGCAGATACAAGTGGCGTTTAAAGGCAGTCAACGCCTCCGGCTCCGTCTGTTCCAAATAGGGGCCCACGGGCACCCCCAACACGGGCAATTGTGTTGGAACGGATTGCGTTTGCCACTCACGGCACAACACGGCGGCGGCAAGTTGCATCCCTGCCGTATCCTGTGTAAACAGCCCAACATGATCAACGGTGCGTGAAAAGTAGAGCAAGCCCGCGGTCGCAATGCGATCAAAGCTGGGCTTAAAACCGACAACCCCACAATAGGCAGCCGGACGAATCACCGAGCCAATCGTCTGGGTGCCCAGCGCCAAGTGACAAAGCCCGGCTGCCACCGCTGCCGCCGAACCACTACTCGATCCGCCAGGGGTGTGGTCCAGGTTATGTGGGTTGCGCGTTGGGCCTGGTTCGAAGTAGGCAAACTCGGTGGTTACTGTCTTGCCTGCAATCAGCGCGCCGGCGGCACGCAGTTGCCGCACACACGTTGCTTCTGGCCCGGCCAATCGTTCGGGGGGCAATTGTGAACCGCCCTGGGTGGCAAACCCGGCGACTTGAAAAATGTCTTTGATGCCAATCAATGCGCCATAGAGTGGTGGCCGGTCGCTCACGGTAGGATATTGGGTGCGCAGCGCTTCTGCCGCTTGCTGCAAACGGGCCAATCGATTCGGCTCTGGCAACAACGCCGCTACATGTGGATTTACGTCTACAATCCGCTGATTCATCTGTTCCAGATAGATTGATAGGCTATACTGATCTTCGCGTAAGGTTTGGACAGCTTCAGCAAGCGACGCAGCATTCAAATACACAGTGAATCTCCCAATCCGGACGAGTCAGAAAGAAATTATTAATCAACTTGGCCAATTTCATATAGTAACGATACGCTCAGGTTATAAAATTGGATACGCACAATTTATCTACGAGTGTCATGAATGACGCTCCTACCACTCATCACTCCGTAAGACGCGTGAATGATTGTTGTGCCAGCGCCTGCACTTCGTCTTCGGTCAGGATCGGCACACCTAGCCGTTGCGCTTTCGCCAGTTTACTACCGGCATTTTCGCCCACCACTACATAGTTTGTCTTGGCGCTCACACTGCCTGTCACTTTGCCCCCGTGCGCTTTAATAAAGTCTTGCGCTTCGTCGCGGCTCCAGGTGGGCAGCATACCCGTCACCACAAAGACCAAGCCAGCAAAGGGTTGCGGTCGATCAGCAGGAATATCGGTGCGATCTTCGGCGACGCGCACACCAGCCGCAGCAAATTCGTGGATCAAGGTACGGTTAGGCTCCAACGCAAAAAATTCGACCACACTTTCGGCAATGCGCGGCCCAATGCCATCCAGATCACTGAGCGTCTCGCGCGAAGCCTGCATGAGCCTTTCCATGCTCCCAAAGTGCTGGATCAGCATTTCGGCCACGACTTCGCCCACAAAGCGAATGCCCAACGCGGTTAAGAGCCGATAAACAGGTCGATCTTTGCTGGCTTCCACCCCGGCCCGCAGATTTTCGACGCGCTTGGTTTTGTACCCCTCCAGGGTCGCAATCTCGTCCCAGGGCAGATGATAGATATCAGCCAAATCCTTGATAAAGCCCTTTTGAACAAAAAGCTCACCCTGCTTATAGCCAAAATTTTCAATATCCATGGCCCCGCGTGAAACAAAGTATTCCACGGCGCGCACCAGTTGCGTGGGACAAGCGTTATTGACACAGTAAGTAGCGGCCTCACCCGGCGGACGCATTAAGGGTTGTGCGCAATCGGGACATAAGGCGGGCATTTGCCACGGCTGTTCGCTGCCATCGCGCAATTCGACCAAAGGCCGCAACACCTTGGGAATCACCTCACCCGCGCGCTTGACCAGCACCTTGTCACCGATGCGGATATCCAGATCGCGCACATAATCTTCATTGTGCAGCGTCGCCGCCCGCACGATCACGCCACCGATCGGCACGGGTTCTAAGACAGCATTGGGCGTCGCAACCCCTGTGCGGCCAATATTCACCACAATATCGTTCAGCGTTGTCACCGCTTCTTCGCCGCCATACTTGACTGCCAAGGCCCAGCGCGGGTCTTTGCCCGTAAAGCCCAAGGTGCTCTGCAAGGCCAATGAATCAACTTTGACCACGAGCCCGTCCACTTCGTAGGGCAATGCGTGTCGCCGCGTGCCAAAATCCGTGGTATAGGCAACCAACTGTTCAAACTCGCTATCGTCAAAGTAATGCAGTTCGGGGGAGACAGGCAGGCCCAGTTGTTGGAGATAGGCCAGGCTTGCGCTATGGCTGGCGAGGGGCGGGCCACCTTCCAAAATCAGCGCTTGGTAGACCCACAGTTTGAGGGGGCGCGCCGCCGAAATCCGACTATCCAACTGGCGTAGGCTACCGGCGGCAAAGTTGCGCGGGTTGGCATAGGTGCGCTCGCCTTGCTCGGCTTGTTGCTGGTTAAAGCGTTCAAAATCGGCCTTTTCCACATAGGCCTCGCCCCGCACAACTAGGCGTGTAGGCGAGGGTGGTTCGCCGCTGGCATCCCGCGGGATCTGCAACGGCATCACCCGCACCGTGCGCAGATTGGGCGTAATATTTTCGCCATATTCACCATCGCCGCGCGTGGCCCCCAACGTAAAACGGCCTTGTTCATAGTGTAGGACGACGGTTAAGCCATCAAACTTGGGCTCAACCACGTAGCGCAAATCAGATCGCTGTTCTTCGGCCAAGAAACGTTTGACCCGCTCGCGCCAGGCCAGCAAATCTGTGGCGGTAAAGGCATTGGCCAGGCTCAACATGGGCAGGGGATGGCGTGTCTTTTCAAAACGCGTGGAGACGATCCCCCCAACGCGCACCGTTGGGCTTTCGTCGCTATAGAGTTCAGGGTGTTCCGCCTCTAGCGCTTGCAGTTCGTGGAAAAAGGCATCGAATTCCTGGTCGCTGAGCACCGGGTCGTCAAGCACATAGTAGCGATGTTGATGATAGCGGATGGTGTTGCGCAGCGCTTCGATGCGTTCCGCCATTGTCTCTGCACTCATAGAGAGCTTATCCGTCATTGGTTAAGGTTTATTACGCTACTGGATTGGTTCAAGTTGATCAACTGTACCCCAACCCACCAAACCATCGGGGGCGCGCAACCGATACCAGACACGGCCATCGCGTTCAACCGGGTAGATGGCATAGTCGCCGCTGGGATCAAGCACAGTGAAGCGTGCGCCGGACGCATAGACGTTCATGACTATAGCCCCAGCCGTGGCGTCGCTGTACAGGCGCACCGGTTGTTCGGGCAATGGCTGCACGGTATCGCCGATAAAAAGTGCATCTACCACAGTTGATAATGCTGGCGGTACTGGAGTAGCGGCTGGTGCTTCACCGGCGGCGGTGGGCATGATCATGCCCCCGGCGGCTGGGGTTGTATCAACCGTTGGCGCTTCTGGCGCAGTGGCCCCATCCCCACAAGCCGCGACAAAGACAACAATGATAAGAGCAATTATAGCCTGTTTATATAGACGAATAAATGGCCATAAGGTTACGCTTCTCATACAATTCTCCACAAATTTGTTGGCAAAAGACGTAGGTTTCAAAAAAAGCACCGGTGTGCTTAGGCTTTGTGGTCCTTTAAGGAAGCCAACATCTCTAATAACGGTTTGGTATTAATCACTTGTTCCGCCGTCACCCAGGCCCGGCGCGCCGTCGCTACGCCATAGGGCATGACTTCCATCCCGGCCAGTTCATGTGCATCACTGTTGATCGCGATCTTGCAGCCCAGTTCAATCGCGCGCCGTGCATAAACATCACTCATATCCAGGCGGCTGGGGTGCGCATTGATCTCTGGCACAGTGCCCGTTTCCAGGCAGGCTTGCAAAACTGCTTCCATATCAATCTCCGAAGGCGCACGCGAACCAATCAGGCGCCCGGTTGGGTGACCCAAAATATCGACATGGGGGTTGCGAATCGCTTTCAGGCAGCGCTCAGTGATCACGTCTCGATCCTGACGCAGGCCGCTGTGGATACTGGCGACGACTACGTCCAATTCGGCCAATACTGCATCGGGCAAGCCGAGTGACCCGTCACCCAGAATCTCGACTTCTGTGCCGCGCAATAGACGGAAGTTAATGCCCTCATCAATATAACGTTGATTGATGCGCGCGATTTCCGCAGCTTGTTGGTGCAGGCGCTCACTATCCAACCCGCCGACCATACCCAAGCCGACGCTGTGATCACACAGCGCCCAATATTGATAGCCGCGGGCCCGTGCTTGTTCGGCCATCGCTTCGATGCTGGCGGTGCCATCACTCCAGGTGCTATGGCCGTGCAACTCGCCGCGAATGTCCTGAAGTTCGACCAATTTTGGCAGTTTATGGGTGCGTGCGGCTTGGATTTCACCGCGATTTTCGCGCAATTCAGGCGGCACCCAATCCAGCCCCAGAAAGGCATAGAGGTCGGCCTCCTCGGCAAAAAAGCGTTCCTCGCCAGCCGGAGCCTCGCCACTGCCCGTCGCGGTTAAACAGTATTCGTTGAGACTCCAGCCCCGTCGCAGCGCCAGATCGCGGATGGGAACATTGTGTTCTTTGCTGCCAGAAAAATATTGCAGCGCGGCACCCCAAGATGCGCCTTCAACGACGCGCAGGTCAACTTGCAAGCCATTCGCCAAGATCACGCTGGACTTAGTTTCACCGGCATGGGTCACATCGGCCACTTGGAGCAGGCTTTGAAAGGCGGCCATCACCGCGGCGGGTTGGTCGCTGACGCAGAGAATATCAACATCGCCGATCGTCTCTTTCCAACGGCGTAAGCTGCCAGCGGCTTCAATGCGTTGCAAGGTGCCAGCAGGCAACCCCGCGCGTAAGCCATCAATAATCGACAGAGCCAGCGGTCGCGCCACGCCAATCGGCATCCGTTCATCGCCACGTTTGCTGAGCAATTCAATGCCTTTGAGGATCTTCTCTTCACTTTTGGCCCCAAAGCCCTTGAGTTCGCGCAGTTTACCTGCTTCTGCCGCGGCCTTCAACTCGTCGATGCTGTTGATCGACAATTCCTGCCACAGCCGCCGGGCTTTTTTCGGCCCCATATCGGGCACCTGCATCATGGCGACCACACCAGGGGGCACTTGCCGCTTTAGTTCTTCAAATTCGACGACGATCCCCTCGCGCAGCAATTCACCAACCGCGCCAGCAATGCCCTTGCCCACGCCGGCAATCTCCTGCAATTTTCCGTCGGCATAAATCGCGTTAATATCTTGGGGATAGTTTTTGATTGCTTCGGCGGCATTTTGAAAGGCGATAATGCGAAAGCGGTTCGCCTCTAAAATTTGCAAAATATCGCCCACCAGCATCAGCAGATCGGCAACTTCTTTGTTGGTATAGCGCTTTGCGCTCGTTGGTATACTCATCGCAATGGTTTCGTGGTTCGGTTGTAGAAAAACGAATTGATCGGTGTAGGACAGACTGGCAAAGTCTGTAAGCATAGAGCAAAGTCCACTGAAATTATAGCATGGATACATCGCTGCACAAAGTGGGCGAACGGATGTTTGTTCTATGGTTCATCTGTGCGAAGCGCGCAAGCAGATGGCCTGTTTTTACCAACATGCGGTACAATCTAAATTACTCATTCGTTGTGGGCATACAGGATTAGTTTGCTTAGTTTCACCTAGGCAAAGGAATAACCAGCCAAAATGACAGGCGCAACCGAGTCGCAACCCTTTCAAACCATCCTTGCCGACCGCGTGGTCTTGCGGCGCTTTGACATGGCCGATCGGGACGCATTTGTGGCCATTCGCAATGACCCAGAAGTGGCGCGCTATCAAAGCTGGGAGGCGCTCGATCAAGCTGCGGCCCAAGCTTTCATCGAAGAAACGATCAAAGCAGAACCGGGCGTGCCCGGCCAGTGGTATCAGTTTGCGATTGCGCTGCGCGCCACGAATGAACTGATCGGTGACTGTGCACTGCATATCAAGGCAGACGATGCGCGCCAGGCCGAGATCGGCTTTACGTTGGCGCGCCACGCCCAAGGCCAGGGATTGGCCAGCGAAGCGGTGGGCACGTTGCTCACCTATGTTTTTCAAACACATGATGTGCAGCGCGTCGTTGCCATTTGTGATGTGCGCAACCGTGGCTCATTTGCGTTACTCGAACGCTTGGGCTTGCGCCGCGAGGCCCACACCTTACAATCCTATTGGAACAAAGGCAGTTGGACCGACGAATATCAGTACGCCATCCTGCGCGATGAGTGGCTGCACCGGGCGCGCGCCAACCAAGCAACCAAAGTTGTTTTGTTGGGCACAGGCACACCGAACGCCGATCCGACGCGTCAGGGGCCAGCGGTTGCGATTGTCGTGCGCGATCAAGCCTATGTGGTAGACTTTGGCCCAGGTGTCGTACGCCAAGCCGCGGCGGCCGCGCAAAAGGGTCTGCCCGCCTTGGCCCCCCATCGGTTGACGCGCGCTTTTCTCACCCATCACCACTCGGATCACACGGCGGGCTATGCCGATCTGATTTTGACGCCTTGGGTGCTGGGCCGTGCCGAACCGCTGGTCGTCTATGGCCCGCGTGGGACAAAGGCGATGACCGATCACCTGTTGGCCGCCTATACCGAGGATATCCGCGAGCGGCGCGAAGGATTGGAACCGTCGAATGACCAAGGCCAGCACGTCGTGGTACACGAATATGAGGCCGGTCTGATTTATATCGATGACAACGTGCGCGTCGAAGCCTTTCGGGTAGAACATGGCTCGTGGCCCGCCTTTGGGTTCAAGTTCTTCACATCAGACCGCACGATTGTCATCTCGGGCGATACACGGCCTTTTGCGGGGCTAGCGCCCCACTATCATGACTGCGATGTGTTGATCCACGAAGTCTATTCGGTGCGTGGTTTTGCTGGGCGACCACCCGCATGGCAGCGCTATCACAGCAATGTCCACACCTCGGCCCATGAACTGGCCCACCTTGCCAACCAAGCGCGGCCAGGGTTGCTGGTGTTGGTCCATCAACTTTTGTGGGGCGTGACCGAGGATGAGTTGCTGGCCGAAGTGCGGGCGCACTATGACGGAGCCGTGGTCACGGGCCGCGACCTGGACGTTTATTGAGTACCATGCTGCCACCCACACGGGCTGATGTCACCATTATTGGTGCCGGCGCGGCAGGTCTGATGGCCGCGATCTGGGCGGGGCGCGCTAAGCCGCCGCGCACGGTTGTCGTGCTGGATGGCGCACGTACCTTAGGGGCCAAAATTTTGGTGGCGGGCGGCGGGCGCTGCAACGTGACACATGATGTCGTCACTGCCGATGCCTATGCCGGTGGCTCGCGCAATGCCATCAAACGGGTCTTGCAGCGTTTTGATGTGCCCGCGACGATCGCTTTTTTTCAAGAACTCGGGGTGGAACTTAAGCGTGAAGAGACGGGCAAGCTGTTTCCCGTCACCGATCAGGCGCGCACGGTGCTCAACGCGCTGCTGGCTGGTGTACGCCAAAGTGGCGCACAAATTTATCATCCCTGTCGCGTGACTGAAATTACCCGCCAAGCCGACCATTTTCGGGTTGTGGGTGACTGGGGCAGCGTGCAGACAACACGCTTGATCCTGGCAACCGGCGGCAGAAGCCTGCCCAAAAGTGGGTCCGACGGCGCAGGTTATGGCTTGGTACAGGAATTGGGCCACACGCTGACCAAACGCATTTTCCCCGCGCTGGTGCCGCTTACCCTGCCCAAGGATCACGTTTTGTGTACTTTGAGCGGGCTCAGTGTGGAAGCAACCTTGGAAGTGCGGGCGGGTAATGGCAAGCGCTTGGCTGGTTTCACCGGTTCTACGCTCTGCACCCATTTTGGGCTGTCCGGGCCAGCCGTGCTCGACATCAGCCGCTATTGGATCGACGCGCAACTGGACGATCGGGCATCCACATTGGTGATCAACTGGTGGCCGACAGAAACGGTGGCGAGCTTTGAAGCCCAATTGCTCAATCTGGGCAAACAAGCGCCCATCACCCTCCTGCGCCGCGGCTTGCCCGAAAGGTTGGCACGCGTGCTGTGTGTAGAAGCAGCGATTGATCCCAGTGCGCCGGGTCACAGTTTGACGCGTGAACAGCGCAAGGCATTGGTGCGCACTGTACTCGAATGGCCGTTACCGATTACCGGCAACCGCGGCTTTACCTATGCCGAAGTCACGGCGGGCGGCATCCCGCTACACGAAATTGATCTCAAGACGATGGCAGCGCGCGTTTGTCCGGGGTTGCATCTCTGCGGCGAAATCTGTGATGTGGATGGGCAGATCGGCGGCTACAACTTTCAGTGGGCGTGGAGTAGTGGCTACGTGGCAGGCATATCGGTGTAATAAACCCTTAGGGTCTCGTAGACCCTAAGGGTTTAGGCAATTGCTATGTCAGAAAGTTATTCCCCGCCGGGGGTCACTTCCACCACCAATTTCTCGTAGCCAGCGCCGGTCGTATCCAGATCGGTGAGACCATCCAGTGCTTGTTGCGCCAGATCGGTACGCGCGGCACCGGCATCTGGTGCTTGACTCATGACCTTGAATTCGACGGCAATGTCCACCGTTTGTTGATAGCTGGCGTCATCCAATATACCAATGCCCTGAGGTGACGGCCAGATCAAAGCATTGACCTCGTTGAGCTGCCAGCGCATGTGGCCTTCGCCCAGTGTCGGGCCGTTCTCCAACACAATGTTGGCGCATTCATCAAAGTTATCGCGGCAGAAGATCCAGCCCTTGAACGAAGCGCGCAGGAAGCGTACCGCAATATCTTCACTGCCTTCTTCAGCCAGCCAGGACTCGCGAGCAAAGACGTGATCCTGAAGCATGGCCGTGCCCACATCGTTGTAATTAAAGACGGTAAAGTCTTCTGGCTGATAGAGTTCGCCAGTCTCAGGATTGGTAGCCTCCAACAGCTGAGCATATTCGTTATAGGTCATGGCCTGGGCCAGATCGATCTCACGGTTGAGCAGCAGCGACATATCGAATGGCTGTTGGACAACCGTTACCTGGCTGGCGTCGTCTGGTTCAATTCCGGCTTGGCGGAGGGCAGCAAAGACTTCCCATTCATTGCCAAAGCCCCATGTGCCCACACGTTTGCCCGCCCACTCTTCAACCGAGGCGATGTTCGTATCGGCCCAGCCAACCTGAAGCGTACCGCTGCGCTGGAAGACCTGACCAATATTCACCAGATCGGCGCCTTGTTCGCGCGACGCCAAGACTTTCGGCACCCAGGCAATGCCAAACTCGGCTTCACCAGCGGCTACAACTTGCTGGGGCACAATCTCGACCGCACCTTCCAGAATGGTAAGATCCAACCCTTCCTCGGCATAGTACCCCTGTGCCAAGGCGGCATAGTAGCCAGCAAATTGAGATTGGGTGACCCACTGCAATTGTAGACGGACAGGGATGAGGTCAGCGCTGGCAACCTGTTTCGGCGTTGCGGCATCACTTTGCGCGGCCGGTTGTACCGTGGCGCAAGCGGCGAATACAAGGACGGAGGCCAACAATGGCAGCAACCATCGTAATCTAGACATCTGATTCTCCTTCATTTATTTCACAAAATTTCACTACAGATCAATGCACGGTTACGTTCAATAACAACGAGCCATGCGAGGGTTTAGTTGGATTGGGCATTGCGCACAGAGCTGTGCCAGGGGATGGTCAGCCGTTCGATGAGCAACACCACAAGGTAGAATGTTAAGCCAATCATACAGGCGACAATAATGGCGGACCAGGCATTTTGAAAACGAAATTGGGCCGCTTCTTGGGTAATAAACACCCCCAACGCCGACCGATTGCCCCCAAAATATTCGCTAACCACGGCGCCGATCATGCTCAGCGTGGCGGCGACTTTGAAGGCGCTGAACATATAGGGTAAGGCGTTGGGCAGACGTACTTTGCGCAGAATCGCGCCTTCCCCCGCGCCATACGAGCGCATCAATTCCAGCATCATGGGATCAACCGCAGTCAAGCCGCGCACCGTGTTGATCATCATGGGGAAAAAGACGATCACGGCCACGATCATCATCTTGGAAAAGGGATTATCCACGCCGAACCAGTTGTTGAGAATCGGCGCAAAGGCAATAATCGGCACCGAGTTGGCCGCAATCGCAAAGGGCATGAGCGTCTCGCTGGCAACGGTCCAACGCGCGGTTGCTAGCGCCACCAAAATGCCGGTGCTGCACCCAATCGCAAAGCCGCCCAAGGCTTCCTTGGTCGTAAACCAGCCAATGTGAATCAGCCGGTCGATGTTGCCAGTAAAAGCCGCAGCAATGACCGAAGGCGAAGGCAGCAAAAAACGCTGGATCGCAAAAAATGCAACCGCACCTTCCCAGAGCAGCAACACGGCCACAAACAAAATGATTGCCGGCAAATTTCGCTGGATCGCCTTCACTCGCCAAACTCCAATCGTAGTAACGTACCATTGCTTTCTCTAGACAACCGGATAACCCTTGGCCCGGCGCAGCCATTCGCGCACGTCGGTCTCTAGTTCAAAAAAGTGCGGATGTTCACGCGTATCAAGCGTGCGCGGCGTGGGCAGATCGACCTCGGTCACATGCAGAATTTCGCCGGGCCGCGCCGACATGACGACGATGCGCGTCGAAAGAAAAACCGCCTCGGCAATACTATGCGTAACAAAGATCACGGTTGTGCCAGTCTGCTGCCAAATCTTTTGTAACTCGATATTCATGCGCTCGCGCGTCATCTCGTCCAAGGCACCAAAGGGTTCATCCATCAAGAGCAACCGGGGTTGGATCGCCAGCGCACGCGCAATCGCAGCGCGCTGTTGCATGCCGCCCGAAAGCTGCCAGGGATAATGACGGGCGAAACCTTCCAGTTCTACCAACTGCAATAGTTCATGTGCGCGCTGTTCCTGTTCCTGCCGGCTCAACCCGCGCAATTCCATGGGCAGCATAATGTTTTTCAAGATACTACGCCATTCCAGCAACACCGGCGCTTGAAAGACCATGCCATAATCCTGATCCAGCCGCGCCTGCCGTGCCGACTTGCCATTGACCACGATTGCACCACCGGTTGGTTGCAACAGGTCGCCAACCAGCCGCAGTAGCGTCGATTTGCCACAGCCCGAGGGGCCAATCAAGGAAATAAACTCGCCAGCGGCAATGTCCAGGTTAATCTTCTTCAACGCCACCGTCGCATTGCTGCGGCCCACATTAAAGGTCATATCGACATGCGAAAGCGAAACAATCGTGTCTGTCATAGATTTCCGAACTGTTCACAATATAAATTGTACGCGACGCGCTGTCAGCGGATTTTAGGAGCAGATTGAGCGGATTTTTAATCAGAAATCTGTTCTTCATGGTTACCCGTAGAACGGATTCTATGTCCACGAATCCGTTCAATCAGTTCTCAAAATCCGTTGACAGCACGCTCACCCTTCCTGTAACCATTCTGGTACAAACAACCACTGCCGATTCACCTTATGCTCTTGGATACGTTTGGGCGGCAGAATCCGTTTCCATTCCAAACTACGTTGACCAAAATTAATCAGTAAACCGACTTCACAGCCAGAAACAGCCAGATAGCCGATAATTTGCGCAACATGGCTGTCATCCAACCCAGGTAACGCTTTAATTTCCACAATCACCCGATTGTCAACAATAAAATCGGGGATGTAATAACCAATCAGTCGTCTGCCATCCACACTATCAAAAACATCGAGCAATTTTTGGGCGACAAATTGTATCTGACTATCGGCAAAATGGATTTCCAAATCCCGTTGATAGGTATTTTCCCGATAGCCAGAACCTTTGGTGCGATGCACAGCCATTGCACTACCAACAATCTCATAGGTCAGCTTATCGGTGGACAATAAAACTCGTTGCGGCTTGGGCTCCAATACCGCAACACCAAGCTCATCGGCCACGCGAGTCAAAAGACCTTGCATCAATTGCAGCTTCTGCTTGGTTGAAAGCGTCTTCACCAATCGCAGAATCTGTTCTATCACATCATCTGCCACAGAAACCCCCCTTTCAGAATCCGCTCAATCCGCGCCTAAAATCCGTTGACAGCGCGCACCCTAGAGATCGCTTATTTGCTTGCGGCCACGGAGCACCAGGGCTTCCACTGCCGTGATCAGTAAATAAAAGGTAATCCCAACCCCGGCGCTGGCAACGATCGTGGCCCACAGGCGTTCGGGGCCAGAGATATAATATTGGTTAAAATTGAGAATCGCGCCGCCCAAGCCATTGCGAATCCCTGAAGGCAACTCGCCAATAATCGCGCCTACCACACTCGCCGTCGCCGAAATCTTAAAGGCCGTAAAAATGTAGGGCAAGGCCGCAGGAAAACGCAACTTCCACAGAATGGCCCAGGCCGAAGCCGCATAGGAGTGCATGAGTTCCAGCGCCATTGGATCCGGCGAACGCAAGCCGCGCAAGGTGTTAATCGTCACCGGGAAAAAGGTGAGATAGGCGGCGATAATCGCCACCGAGAACCAACCCGCCTTGAGCCAGATAATCACCATGGGCGCAATCGCCAGGATCGGCACGGTCTGTGATGCAACCACGTATGGCATACAGCCCCGTTCGAGCAGGCTGAAGTGGATGAATAACACACCCAACACCAAGCCCAGGACGCCACCCAGCAGAAAGCCGACAATGGCCTCGCGAAAGGTATAGAGCGCAGCGGTGAAAAGAATGCTGCCCAAAGGTGGGCCATTACGCCGCGCCGGATTGCTAAAGGCATCGGCGATCTCCCAGAGATGGGGCAAATTCAAATCCGAGGCGACTTTCCAGCGCAAGGGCGGGTTGTGCTCAATCCCAAACGGATTCGTCGTGACGCGCCAAGGATCGCCAGCGATCCACTTGGTGCTCTCCCACACCACCGCGATCAGCAGCAACAGCACAAGCAACGATAACGCTTGGCGTATAATTTTCAGGATGTGCGGTCCGAAGCGCGCTGAGTTCATGGGTTAGGTAATGGACAAACTATTTAAAAGTCATACAAATAAGCTTAGTAATACACGAGAGCGTATATATGACTTTTAAGGGTTTTATCTATAAGGTGATACAAAGGAAAGGTAATTGAGTCGATTATACCAGCAATCGCCCCAGGTACAACGATCAACAGGCACAACGATTCTTCATAGCGATTGTAGAAATTTCTCGGCTGTGTAATCCAGTGTGTAATTCACTGTGTAATTCGTTATTTCGCCCGCACCAATTCAAACAATCGATTAGGACTCAGTGGGATTTCCAAAATCTCAACCGCAAATCCGGCCAGCGCATCTTCGACCGCCTGTGCAAAGAGCGGCCCCACGGGAATCGCGCCCGCCTCACCCGCCCCTTTCACGCCCAAGGGATTGAGCGGCGACGGCGTCTCCACATGGTCGGTGATAATTGTTGGCACGGTGTCGGCGGTGGGCACCAGATAATCCATAAACGAGGCATTGAGTAGTTGCCCGTGCGCATCAAAGTGGAGTTGTTCGTAAAACGCATTGCCAATCCCCTGCGCCACGCCGCCATGAATCTGCCCTTCCAAGATCATGGGATTGATCACCCGGCCACAGTCGTGGACCACCACATATTTCTTGATCACCACCATCATTGTCTCTGGCTCGACTTCGACAATCATGGCATGGATACCACTGGCCGTCGCGCCGCGTTCCGGGCCAAAATAGTCGGTGGCTTCCAGCCCTGGCTCGCTGCCCGGCTTGACCGCGCCGCGCATGGGGTTGGCACGCGCCGCCAGATCGCCCAAGCGGATCGCTGTTGCTGGTGAACCGATAACGCGCACCGTGCCCTCCACCAATTCCAGATCTTCCACCGCGACTTCCAGTTCCTCGCTCGCCTTTTTGAGGATCTTTGCGCGCACCTTCACCGAAGCCGCATGAATCGCATTGCCTGCCACCACCGCGCCGCGGCTGGCAAAGGTACCCGCGCCCCAATAAAACTCGGCAGTATCCCCCGTGACCAGGCGAATGTTCTCCACGGCAACGCCCAACTGTTCGGCCACAATTTGCGCAAATGACGTGTAATGGCCCTGGCCTTGGGTGCCGATACCCGTCGCCACGCTGACGCGGCCACTGGTCTCTACCGTCACCTTGGCCCCTTCATACGGGCCGATCCCAGTCCCCTCGACATAGGTGACAAGACCAATGCCCACATATTTACCCTGTGCGCGCAGACGCGGTTGCTCTTCGGCCAGAAATTGCTGGTAGCCAATTAGCGCAACCGCTTTGTCGAGGGCTGGTTCATAATTGCCACTGTCATAGATGAGCGGGGCAAAATCTTGATAAATAATCTGGTTGTTATAGGGAAATTTATCGGGCGGAATCAAGTTGCGCCGACGGATTTCCACACGATCAATGCCCAGTTCTTTGGCGGCGATGTCAAGCAGCCGCTCCATGACAAAGACGCCATGTTGGCGTCCGGCCCCGCGGTAGGGTGTTACAATTGGTTTGTTGGTAAAGACCGATTTGAACTCGGTATAATAATGGGGCACGTCATACTGGCCTAGCAGGGTACACTGGCTATTGAGCGCCACCGTCAAGCCATAGGGGGCGTACGCGCCAGCATCGTGGATAAATACATCTTTCACCCCCAAGACGCGGCCATCCTTGGTGAGCGCGATCTCGGCTTCATGCACCTGGCCGCGCTCTTGCGTCGTGGCATAGAAATTCTCCTGCCGATCTTCGATCCACTTGACGGGCTGCCCCAATCGCATCGTGATCCAAGGCAACACCACCTCTTCGGGATAGAACATCATAATCTTGGGGCCAAAGCCACCGCCGATAAAGGGTGCAATCACGCGCACCTGCTTTTCCGAAAGACCGAGCATGGCGGCAATGCCGTTGCGAATCGGGATCGGCGCTTGGGTGGTATCGTACATGAGCATTTGTTCACTCTTGGCGTCCCAACTGGCGACGATGCCGCGATTCTCCATGGCCGCCGCGGTCCCGCGATCATAGGCAAAACGCCGTTTGATCACCACATCGGCTTGCTGGCGCGCCGTTGCATAATCGCCTTTCCGCTGGATGGCATGGGCGTTGAGATTCTGGCCCAGCTCTTCATAAAGCAAGGCAGCATCGGGCAACAACGCCTTTTCGATCTCTACCACGGCGGGCAATGGCTCCATGATGACGACGACTTTTTCCGCCGCGTCTTCGGCCAGATAGCGACTCGTAGCCACGATCACCGCGATTGGCTCCCCCACATGACGCACTTTGCCTTTGGCTAGCGGCACCTGGGTACGTGGATTGAACACCAGATCGGGAATCGGCGGTGGCGGCACCAAGAGCGGGCCAGGCTGCCAGTAATCGCCCAAGTCCTCGGCAATATAGACCGCAACCACGCCCGGCATTGCGCGTGCGGCGGTGGTATCAATGTCGCGGATCATTGCATGGGCATAGTCGCTACGCACAAAGGCGCAGTGTAACATCCCCGGCAGATGCACATCATCGGTAAAAAGTGCCTGACCCGTGAGCAGACGCGGGTCTTCATTGCGCTTGATTGGTTGGCCAAAATAGCGTGTGGTCATAGGCAACATAATCGCTTCAAAAGATAGCTGGCTCGGTATAACTCATAGCCAGTAGACAAGTCTGTCGTCAGAGAATTTCTAAAAAGCGTAACAAGGCAAAGAGCACAATACTGCCCGTGAGAATCAGCCACCCATTGCCCAGCAGCCACGCCCACAGCGTGACACGATAGCCCAGCGCTTCCAGTTTGCGCTTGAGTGTACTGGCAGAAGGCTCGGTCAGCGTACTGCCATCAGGAAAGACCAATGTGGGGACGCTTTCATTGCTGGCATTGATCTCGCGTACACGCGCTGCTGCCCCATGATCTTGGCGGATATTCACATAGTCAAAGTCAACCCGAACCTGTCGCAACATAGCTTTGACTGGACCAACCGCCGGACAAGCAGGATGGCCGTAGACAATCACGCGTTCTGGCATAGCTTCCTCACTTCTGCTGGGCCGCCCATTTCACCGCTTCCACAATATTCTGGTAGCCGGTACAGCGACAGATATTCCCAGAAATTGCCTCACGGATCTCCGCTTCTGTAGGATGGGGATTTTCTTCCAGAAAGGCAATCAGCGTCATGAGAAAACCGGGTGTACAGTAGCCACATTGTAGGCCATGTTTTTCGCGAAAGGCTGCTTGTAGCGGGTGCAAGTTGGTCAAATCGCCGGTGGGCGTCAACCCTTCCACGGTTGTAATTGCACGACCATTGGCTTGCACCGCAAACATAATACATGAACGCACGGCGACTTTTTCGGCGGTTGCGCCATCAGCGGTCGCCGGCTGATCCATCAACACCGTACACGCGCCACAAGAGCCATGTTCACAGCCGACATGCGTGCCAGTCAGGTTTAGTTCGTGGCGCAGAAAATCACTCAACAAGAGGCGCGGCTCGATTGTGCGGTGATAGGGGGTACCGTTGACAATGACTGTGACAGAGAAAAGGTTACTCATAATTTGATTAGGCTTCCATTCAAAAGCGCAACGAGAGACAGGTCAAGCCACCGTCCATCTTGCGCATTTCGCTGGTTTCCAACTCAATAATCGGATAGCCCAACGCGCTTAGTTTCTGCTTGGTCTTGGGGAATCCCGCTGGCGTCAACAGATGATCGTTGACGAAAAGCGTGTTGGCAGCGTAGACCTCATCCGCATCAATGATCAGCTTAGCATACCCTGTAAAGGCCGGATGCTCGACAAAGGCCGTGTCAATCAACAGCGTGTTGCGGCCAACGTAGTTGACACTGCTCTTAAAATGCAACCCCGCGCCCACCGGGATCGCATCCCAGCGATAGCCATAGCGGGCCAATGTCTCACCCAGTTGTTGTGCGCCCGCCACGTTTGTTCGCGCGGAAAGGCCAATCATACAATGGTTGCCAACGACAAGCACATCGCCGCCGTCAAAGGTGCCGGGGAGCGCGATGTATGCCAGTTCACGATATTGCGCCAACACCGGGGCCATGGCCTGTTCTTCGCCTTGCCGCGCGGGTGCGCCCATGTTGGCAATCACCGCCACCTCAGGCGTGATCACGGCTGTATCCTCAACAAAATATGCGTCGGGATGATCCGGCAACGGCGCAAGTTCAGTGACAGTCAAACCCAGCGCTTTCAGGGTGGCAACATAAGCAGCATGTTGGGGTAGCAATCGATCATACCTGGGTGCGCCCAAATCTACCGTGGTAATACCCGCGGCAAAGTTTGGGCCAGGGGTGCGCACAATCGCGTGGGTAAATCCTGCCGGAGAAAACATGCTTAAATCATCTCCCGTTCGATGATGCCGTTCAAGCAGCCTCCTGTGCCGCGCGCCCAAAGGCTTCGGTCAAGGCGCGCCGGGTCAAAACGTTGGCCAGGTGACGACGAAACGCCACCGATGCATGAATATCGGCAGTCGGATCGATATCGTTGGTGGCGCACGTCTCTGCCGCCGCCGCAATCAACGCGGGCGAGGGCATTTCATCCTGGAGCAGCGCCATTGCTTGGTGCGCCGACACGGGACCATCGCCCACGCTCAACAAGACAATCTGCGCGTGATTGCAACGCCCTTGTGCATCCAGCGCCACGATTGCCGCCACCCCCACCATAGCATAGTCACCTTGGCGGCGTGACACTTCCTGGATCGACCAACCAGCGCGCGGCGGCATGGGTGGCAACACAATCTCAGTCAGGATTTCATCCGGTGCCAGATCAGTGGTAAAGAGGGTGACATAAAAATCCTGCGCGCTGACCCAACGCTCACCCAATGTACTGCGCACCTTGAATTGGGCATTCAACGCCACGGCGATCACGGGCAGTTCCGCCGCGGGATCAGCGTGGGCCAAGCTTCCCCCCAGGGTACCGCGGTTGCGAATCTGGGCATGGGCGATATAGGGCATGGTGGCGTGTAACAGGGGCGCGTGCTGGGCAATCAACGGACTTCTTTCCAGCGCCCGTTGACGCGTCATCGCACCAACGTGCAGGCCCCCACTTGCCGCAGACTGGATATAGGCAAGTGCCGGCACATTGTTCAGATCGATCAAGATCGCTGGCTGGGCCAAGCGAAAATTCATCGTCGGAATCAAACTCTGACCGCCAGCCAACAGCTTGGCGTCATAGCCATGTTCCCCCAACAGGGTCAACGCTTCAGCCACGGTGGTTGGGGCAAAGTAGGCAAAGGGAGCTGGTTTCAAGGAGCAACTCCTACAAAGTTATGGTTGGATAGAAAAATAAGCTCAACGCCCCTGCCAAACGGGTTGGCGCTTTTGGATAAATGCGTCAATTCCCTCGCTGGCATCGGCGGCCATCATGTCGCAGGCCATGGTTTCGGCGGCGTAGGTATAGGCATCCGCCATGTCCATCTCCAATTGTTGATAGAACATGCGCTTGCCCGCAGCGACGGCATAGGGCGACTTGCTGACAATCGCGTCGGCTAGCCTTTGCACAGTGGCGTCGAGTTCGGCAGCGGGCACGGCATAGTTGATCAATCCTTCTTGCTCAGCCGTCTTGGCATCGATAAAGTCGCCGGTGAGCAAAATTTCCATCGCCTTCTTCCGGCCCAAATTACGGCTCACTGCCACCGCCGGGGTTGAGCAGAAAAGCCCGACACGAATGCCCGATGTGGCAAAGGTGGCACTATCGGCGGCCACGGCCAGATCACAGGCGGCCACCAGTTGACAGCCAGCCGCCGTTGCCAGGCCATGTACCCGCGCCAGCACAGGCTGCGGCATCTGGTTGATCGTCAACATCATGCGGCTGCACTGTTCGAAGAGCGTCTGGTGAAAGGCTTGGTCGGTGTGGGCGCGCATCTCCTTCAGATCGTGGCCGGCACAAAAGGCTTTGCCATTGGCCGCAAGCACCACGACGCGCACACTTTCATCAACGGCGATAGCATCAAGTGCATCTTGTAGGGCAGTCAACATTTCCTGCGAGAGCGCGTTAAATTGCTTAGGCCGATTCAATGTGAGCGTAGTGACACCGTTGTTGTCGGCGCGGAGAAGGATTGATTCATCTCCTGGTTGGTGGATTGTCCCATTGGTTTGGGTCGTCATTGGTTCTGCACTGCTGCTCATTGCTTTTTTCTCCTCGTCTCATCTGGAGTTGCCTATTAACCACTCGTAATCAATCGGCATGTCGCATCATACAGTAGCCGATTCTCCTGCAGCCACCGTTGTGACCGCGCTGCTATCGGCGGGGAAAATGCACGATCACTGGCTTCTGCTGTCGGCGCAAAGGGCAGATCGTTGTTACCTGCCCGATGTAAAAAACCGGATAGCTCTCTGGCACAGGATAGCGGGAATCCGCCGGCACCTCACCAAGCAATCGAATCCGCTGATAGCCAAATAAGCGCATCGGTCCCAACTCGACTGTGGCTTCTTCCATAACTTCGCGCCGCATTGTCTCTTCCGGCGTCTCACCGGGGTCAATGTGACCACCGGGGATGTCCCACCCACGCTGGTAGAGGTTCGTCATCAAGAAGTTGCCCTCGCGAAAGGCAGGGCCAGCGCACTCGTGATCAAGTGGCGCGGCGGCAAGGTTTCAATAAGGATCAGGCTGATCTCGCTTGGCTGCGGGAGCCAGGAAATATTGTAGCCGGTGCCAAGCAGTTGCATTGTCGGTTTAACCGTTCAATCATAATGATATTTGCACGCGGCAATTAAAATCTCTTCTTCTGTCACTTTATAGACGAGCCGATGTTCGTCTGTAATCCGACGTGACCAGTAGCTGGCTAAATCGTGACGCAGCGGTTCCGGCTTTCCTAAACCGGTGTAGGGGCTACGGTCAATGTCTTTGATGAGCCGCACAATTCTAGCATGGATCTTCTTATCTTCGGCGGCCCAACTTGCCAACTGTTCAAATGCATCGCCATCAAACGTAATTTGTCTCATGGCTCGTCGGCAAGTGCTTCCAACTCGTTGATATCGACAGTGACCACATTTTTCCTCGCCTCAATATTTTTAATCGCGTTCAAAAGATGTTTCCGATTGGCCGATGTACTCATCAAATAGGCGGTTTCGTCCACTTCGGAAACAATAATTTCAATCTCTTTATTTTTGAAGAGACTCTTGATCGATTCTAAGAACTGGTAATCCAACTCTTCGGCATTAAGTCGATAAACTGATTGCATAATACACAAGCCTTTCCTATAAGGTCTTCGCCTGCTCGCGCAGCACAAACTTCTGGACCTTGCCCGTTGATGTTTTGGGCAAGCCACCAAAGATTACCGCTCGGGGCGCTTTATAGTGAGCAATATGCTGGCGGCAAAATTCGATAATCTCCTCGGCGCTGGCACTGGCACCCTCGTGCAGCGTGACAAAGGCACAGGGAGTTTCGCCCCATTTTTCGTCGGGCCGGGCGACCACCGCCGCTTCGAGAATAGCAGGGTGGCGGTAGAGTACATTTTTTCCACCTCGATCGTCGAGATATTTTCGCCGCCGGAGATAATAATATCCTTGGCCCGATCTTTTAGCTCGATATAGCCGTCGGGGTGCATCACCCCTAGATCACCGCTGTGGAACCAGCCGCCGGCAAAGGCTTTTTCGGTGGCGTCGGGGTTTTTGAGATAACCCATCATCACATTGTTGCCACGGAACATGACCTCGCCCAGTGTTTCGCCATCGGCGGGGACGGGTTGCATGGTCAACGGATCGAGCACAGTCAGCGCTTCGAGCAT
>DAOTTR010000420.1:0-2909 GCA_034437715.1 Caldilineaceae bacterium | reverse complement strand
GTCCATCGGCTTTGGTGATGAAATTGGCTATATGATCGTAGCTTGGTCGTCCTGGATCCCCAACTTGCTGCTAATCGAATGGTTTCTGAACCGCCGCCAGACCGTTATCCGTCATCATCTATCTACCGCCGGCGCAGACTAAGAAAATTATTGTTCAAACCACCATGCACCCATAAGGAGAACCCTATGTCCACCAACCGTGTTGCCCTGGTCACCGGCTCGCGCCGGGGGATTGGCCGTGCTATCGCCTTGACATTGGCGCGCGATGGCTATGATATTGTCGTCAACGATTATGAAATTGATCACCTGGCCGAGCAAACGGCAGATGACATTCGAGCGCTGGGCCGCCAAGCGCATATTCTCCAGGCGGATCTGGGCAATACGGCCTCGATCAAAGCCTTGGTGCAGGATACGGTGGCCCATTTTGGCCGCTTGGATGTGCTGGTCAACAACGCGGCCACCTGGGCGTGGGATGACTTTATCGATGTTCCCGAAGAGGATTGGGACAAAATCGTGGCCGTCGATCTAAAAGGCCCGTTTATCTGCTCGCAGGCAGCCGCCAAGCAGATGATCGCCCAGGCGGATGGCGCGCAGCGCGGGGGCGCGATTATTAACATCAGCTCGGTTCATCGCTACCGTGCCTGGCCCAAGGATACAGTCTATGGCATCTGCAAAGCGGGCATTGCGCGCTTGACGGAAAGCATGGCCTTTGAATTGGGCCAACATGGCATCCGCGTCAATGCCATTGCTCCGGGCTATATCGACAGCCGTGTGCCCAACCCCAACGAGCCACCCATCGGTCAACCCGACTATGCCGCGC
This sequence comes from Caldilineaceae bacterium, assembly GCA_034437715.1. GTDB lineage: Bacteria > Chloroflexota > Anaerolineae > Caldilineales > Caldilineaceae > JAHBVH01. Next base: position 2,089 of record DAOTTR010000420.1, on the reverse strand, counting down.
CGGTGGTTCCTGTTACGCCCATGCGGCGGATTGGCGTGCCCGACGATATTGCCGAAGCCGCGGCGTTTCTCGTCTCGGCGCGCGCCTCCTTTATCACCGGCCAATGTTTGACGGTGGATGGGGGTTTCTTGCTGGGCGGCACGCCGAATGGCGGCTGAGCGCGTGGGCTTTATCACGGTACAGATGAGTAAACTTTTTTCGCCTGCAACAGCGTAAAGAAGTGGTCGCTGCGTTGGATGTTGTTGATACCGGCGGCACGCAACACCGATTCTACCTCGGCCAGGGGATGCGCAGCATCATAGATGAGTATAGTGCCGCCAGGACGTGAGATACGCAGGATTTCATGGGTAGCTTCGCGGCGGCCCTCGGCGGCGCTGCTGCTGTGAATATGATGAAAGGCGAGCGTGGAGACAACCACATCAAAGCTGTCATTCGGAAAGGGCATCTGGCAGGCATTCACATTCTGCAGGTCAACACGATCCGTAACCCCTTCCTGCTGGGCATTCTTCCAGAAGATTTCCGGCGTTCCACCACCGGCATTGGGATCATAGATGTCGATGCCGGTGGCGCGACCCGTTGTCAACTGATGGGCACACCCGATCAGCGTGATGCCGCTGCCGGTGCCCACATCGAGCACCTGTTCGTCACCACGCCAGGTCACTGCCCCGACGATCCGGTCGCCGATGCGCAGCCGGGCCTGCCGGGTGAAACGTGCGACAACAGCAACCAACAGGCTGGGCAGCAAAAGCAAGCCGCCAATTGGCAACAAGAACCAGAAATATAGTTGCATACCGAACACGAAATTAGCCGCGAACACGGCTATCAGATAAACAATGCCAACCCAGGCAAGTTGTTTGTACCAGACGGGAATACGCAGATCATAATCGCACCCCATCGAATGGATGGCATCGCGCATGAGGGATAGACTGAGCAGTCGCATAAATTTTCTCCAGAACAAGTACAGCAGAAGGTGAACGGTTTGTATCACACTGTAGCGGCTGCCCAGCCGAAAAGCAATGATCAAGCTAGTGGTGGCTGTTCATTACTGAACAAAGTCGCAAAATTGTCGATGGGAGAGGATATGGAGAGTAAGCCAGATCGCCGCGTGCAACGGACCCGCGAGCTGTTACATCAGGCCTTAGTCGCATTGATCCAAGAGAAGGGCTTTGACGCTATCACCATTCAAGATATCACCGAGCGCGCCAACTTGGGCCGCACAACCTTTTACCTACACTATCCTGGCAAAGAAGAGTTGATGCTAGATCATCATGCCACCATGGCAGAGATGCTGGGTCTCAGGCAGCTTACGCGCACCGAGTTATTAGCCGATGAACCACCGCCGGGGCTAGTCGCGTTTTTGATGCTTGTCGCAGAAAATCGTAGATTTTATAAAGCGATCACGAATGCGCGTACTGCCGATCTGATTATGCGGGGCATTCACGCGCAGATGATGGACAACTTAGAACATAACCTGCGCACGGCCTTTCCGGCTACCGAGCCGACGATGGCGCTGGCACTATTGAAACCTTACCTCATCCATGCACAGCTCGCATTTATCGACTGGTGGGTATGCAGTGACGCAGATTATACACCTCAACAACTGGCTACTACCCTTCATCAATTACAGCGGTCAATTATCCGCGATGTCTATCAGGTAGGATAACCGATACCCTATGATTATTGACGCCCACAACCACAGTCACTACAATTATTTCGGGCCGGAAGGCTTGCTGGCCGAAATGGACGCCTTTGGCTTCAACAAAACTTGGCTGTTCACCTGGTACCATCCACCAGGTGAACATGCGCCGGGATCGTATCGCGCCTTTAATCCGCGCAATCTGCGTCCCGACGGCACCCATGCCGGGATTATTCTGCACGACGTGCTCGAGACTTGTCAGCGCTTTCCCGATCGCTTTGTAGCGGGCTATTGTCCGTGCCCCACCGAGGGCAACGCAGCAGAACTCTTTGAAGCGGCCTATCATGTATATGGGGTGCGCATCTGTGGCGAATGGAGCTACCGCACGCTGTTAGATGATCCGCGCGCGCTGGAATTGTTTCGCTGTGCCGGTCGCCTGCGCTGTCCGGTGGT
>DAOTTR010000419.1:0-2000 GCA_034437715.1 Caldilineaceae bacterium | reverse complement strand
TTTATCATCCTGCACCAGGGCAAATGGGGTATGCCAGCCACAACAAACCAACCCTGTTTCGGTCAGAACTTGTTTCAATTCAGCTGGACTGTGTTGGGGCATACCGGCAAATTCCACGCCCGTATAGCCCATCTCGGCCACGGCATGGAGCGTGCCGCGCAGATCCTGCTTTAGTTCATTGCGTACGGAATAGAGACCCAGTCCAATGGGGATCTTCTTCGTATTTTCCATCATCTTCTCCTTGTTGGCTGCTTGTGATTGATCGAAGGCTATGCGGACTCAACCGAAGCGGTACTCCGTAATCCGTTAAGCAATTGTTCCAGTGTCAACATGGCTTCGGCTAGCGCCGTTTCTGGCTGTTCGGCTTGGGCAATCCAAAGCGCGGCTTCGTTCATGGCCCCAGAGAGCAGATGGACCGCGGCTGCGATTGATGCAACCTTGATCAAGCCCTGCTGAGCCAGCGCTGTCAACACCCAGTGCAACGTCTGCATCGAATGTTCGGCATCCAGTTTGCGCCATTGCTCCCAACCCAGCACCGCCGGCGCATCGACCAGCAGAATGCGCTGTACTTCTGGATCAAGACTGGCCTTGAGAAACGCGTGACAACCCGCCAATAATTGCGCCCACAGCGTTGTAGATGCTTCGGCTTCGGCTACAATGCGCTGGGCCACATCGTGCTGTACTGCGGCAACGACGGCCTGGAATAAACCTTCTTTGTTGCCGAAGTGATGATAGAGCGCGCCGCGTGTGACACCAGCGCGGCGCACGATCTCCTCGGTCGATGTTTGGGCATAGCCAAGCTCGGCAAAAAGCGCGCGGCTGATCTCGACCAACTTGGCAATGGTCATAGTCCGCTGTTCGGCTTTGGTATGACCACGGGTGACTATCATACGATTCTCCTTGCGTTTTCGTCCCTGGAATTTGACATACATTCAGAATGTATCTATAATGCGTGCAGATTGTATGTCAACGTGTGAGCATTGTACCGAAGGGAGAACCATTATGCAACTGACAAGCTTCTATCCAGTGATTTGCACGCAACTGGTCAGCGAGACAAGTGCCTTCTACATCACCCATTTTGGCTTTGCCGAGAGTTTCGCCGCCGATTGGTACGTCAGCCTACACCTGCCCGATCACCCCGCCTATCAATTGGCCATCCTCGATCACACCCATCCCACCATCCCCGTTGGGTTTCGTCAGCCGGTGCAAGGTCTGCTGCTCAACTTTGAAGTAGACGATGTTGATGCCGAATATGCACGCCTGATCCAACAGGCTGGTCTGCCGCTCCACCTGGACATTCGCAGCGAGGAATTTGGCCAACGGCACTTTATCACCAGCGATCCCAGCGGTGTGCTCATCGATGTGATCACGGTCATTCCGCCCAGTGCCGAGTTTGCTGCCCAGTATATGGCCACGCCCGAGGCGTAATCTGCGTCTACTTACAGCTTGACAATGCGATTCTCCTCGACAGATTGATAGGCACCCAGGATAATCTGGAGGGTGGTCGTCGCCTCGTCAACCGAATGTAGCGGCTCATAGCCACCTTCGATTGCCTCGACAAAGTGTTTGATTTCGGCGGCAAAGGTGCGACTGTAATCCCAGCCTGGATATTCGACTACGGCGGGGCTGGAGAAGCCCACTGGTTGATAGTACAGTTTGTCGAACTCACCCTAGAGTTGGCCCGCCTCGCCTATAATGTAAAAGAGCGTGGGGCGGGCACCCGGACCGCGCAATCCCCAACTGGAGAAGAGCTGGCCGATCATGCCATCCTCGAATTTGACCAGCGCCATGGCCGTATCTTCGCGTTCTAGATGGGTTTGAGTAATGCCGCCACAGCCAATCAATCCAATTTTGAGGGTCATACTCCACCTTTTCTCGTTAGTTGGTTTATTTAGTCTTCGTTCCTAAGCCTGCATCACTATGCCGCATCACATAGCGCGATCATACCGCTTCCAGGTATAATGCGCAAGTGCCTAGCAAGCACCCAGGACGAGTCAAAA
>DAOTTR010000418.1:0-1896 GCA_034437715.1 Caldilineaceae bacterium | reverse complement strand
TCACCAACACCGCGCGACAGGGGTCCAATCGGAACCGTGTCCGCGTGATCGATGACCAGAAAACTGGCTTGCCCGGGTGGATCGATGGGCAAACCGGCTACCGGTTCAGCCCACGCGATGGGGACTGGCGTGGGGAGCGCCAGGTTGAGCTGTGCATCCAACGGGGCAAAGACCGGGTGGGCCTTGGTACGTTTTACCTCCTCGACCAGGCTGTGGGTTGCGTTCGCAGGTAAGTAGACCGCACGGCCGGCAACGTTCAAGGTTTGCAGGAGCAGCCGCCGCGCACGTGCCACATTGCGCACCAGTACCACCGCGCCAACCTGCGCCGGTCCGCCGACAAAGTTGTGCCAGGCGGCCGTCACCTGCGTCGGTGTTACCAGACCAGGCTGACGAAAGACAACATCGCCACAAAAGATCAGATCGCGTGCCGGCGCGGCGTCAAGTAAATCATCTGCACCCCGCACGGGAGCGCCATAGATGCCCAGGTTTCAGAAACCGCCCAGCCAGCGGTTGGCCCAGTCAATGGAGCTATTTTGTTGACCCATAGTTGATATTCCTTATTTCGTCCCTTGAAACAAATGAGATTGAATCTCATTTACAGAACGTAGTATATCCAGTTATCAGCTATCCGTCAAACACAAATGAGAATAAATCTCATTTGCACGCAACAAAGGGTTGAATTATTCGATTTCGATCAGTTACCCGCAATTGAACGTAAAGCAAACAGCAAAATTTAAAAGATCCGCAAATTAAGCTTTTGCTTCGTTACATTGCCGGAAAGGGATCACCCCAATTCTGCCATCCTTCAACGCCCAAAGCCAGCTCTTCATCAGTCAACAAACAGTCATCCAGTGCAACGCTGATCGCCGCCTTGTCCACATCAATGCCGATAAAGACCAATTCCTGACGGCGATCGCCATAGGGTTCACGCCAGCGTTCAGCCACATAGCCGCGGATACGCCGGTCGTCGGGCCACTGAGCCTTGGGCACCGTCGCCCACCAGCGGCCAGTCGGTTTCACTTGGGCTTTGATGCCAGCCTGGGACCAGATCATGCCGACGTCCATGCGTGTGGCCAGCCAGAAAAACCCCTTGGATCGCAAGATACCTTCGATATCCTCCGAGTTGACAAAGGCCCAAAAGCGTTCGGGGTGAAAGGGCCGCCAGGCGCGATAGACAAAGCTGCTAATGCCATATTCTTCGGTTTCCGGCGTGTGTTCGCCGCGTAGCTCCTTAGCCCACCCCGGTGCTCGCGAAGCACGGTCAAAGTCGAACAAGCCTGTCGCGATGATACGGTCAAGAGGAATATTGCCCTGCTGCGCCCGAATCAGGGGAGCTTCTGGGTTAAGGTGGCGCAGAATATCTTCCAATTGCCCCAGTTCGTAATCGCTCACCAGATCAATCTTATTGATGAGGATAACATTGGCAAACTCAACTTGGTCGGTCAGCAGGTCATTGAGGGTGCGATAGTCGTTTTCGCTTACAGCCATCGCTTTTTCTTGCAAACTTTTGCTCTCGATGTAGTCATGCAACCAATTCCCCGCGTCAACGACGGTGACCATCGTATCCAACTGGGCAAAATCTGAAAGCGTGACACTTTGTGCTTCGTCCAATGGGAAAGTAAAGGTGGCAGCCACCGGCATCGGTTCAGAGATGCCAGTCGATTCGATGAGCAGATAGTCAAAACGCCCTTCGCGCGCGAGCTTGCCCACCTCTACCAGCAGATACCAGCAGATACCAGCAGATCTTCGCGCAGGGTGCAACAGATACAGCCGTTGGTCATCTCGACCAGCTTTTCATCGGTGCGGCTCAATTGCGCGCTACTATCAACCAATTCGGCATCAATGTTGACTTCGCTCATGTCATTGACAATCACTGCGACGCGCATACCTGCGCGG
>DAOTTR010000417.1:0-3744 GCA_034437715.1 Caldilineaceae bacterium | reverse complement strand
CCTTTGCCGATTTCCGTAGCGGTCATCTCGGCTGGCGCATTCCCAACCCAGAACCGGGCGTGTGGACCATGGTCGTTAATTTTGCACAAATCATCGGTTTGCAGGCAAGCGCCGCCAATGAAGCAGCATCACCACAGGCGATTACCCCCTACCAAGTATTGGTCAGCGGCCAGTCGAATCTGATGTTCCACCTGCTGTTGCCCGATCGTTTGGGTAGCCGCTACTTCACGGGCAATCGCGTGCCGATCTATGCCTTCCTTTCGGGCAATGGCCCCCTGGGCAATCTGCGTCCATTGGCCTTTGTCACGGCGCCGAATGGTGTGGAGAGCCGGGTGGCGCTGTTCGATGACGGTCAACATGGCGATGGCGAAGCGGGCGACGGTTTCTATGGCGGCACGTATACACTGGTCAACCAAGCCCAGGCCATCGCACCGAGTGGTGAGGCAACCCAACAACCTATACCGAACGACGAAGGTTCCTACCGTGTGCGCTTGCGGGTGCAAACGACGGACTTTACGCGTGAAGCGCTGGGTTCCTTCTCGGTACAAGAAGGCGCGGATACGAATAGCAACGGCCTACCCGATCCCTTTGAGCAGGAAAATCAAGTGACCCAAGATGGTGGCGACCCCGATCTGGACGGCATGGACAATCTGACCGAATATCAGGTGGGCACAGACCCGAACAATTCGGACACCGATGATGGTGGCGAAAATGATGGTTCCGAGTTTGACAAGGGGAAGAATCCCTTCAACCCCGGCGATGATGGCATTGTTGCGCCAGAGTTCCTGAGCGTGGCCCCCAACGTTGGCCACAACGTCGTCTCCTACGATGTGCGCCCGGAATACAATCGCATGGTGCTCTATCGCGCGACGGCACCGACGGGCCCGTGGAGCTTGCAGGAAGCCGAATTGCCCAACACGGGTGTCTATTCGGACACCGCCACCAATGGGACGAACTACTTCTACCGCTACATGGCAATTGATGCCGATGACGACCGCTCGGCAGTGATCGACACCAATCCCGTGACGCCCAGCCAGGACCCATTCCGGCCCGAAGCGCGCATTGTCATCAACGGTGGTGCCTTGGAGACGGCAAGTTTGGATGTAATCTTGAACTTTGCGCCATCCAATGAAGAAGGCGAATTCTTCGACGACATTACGCAGATGCGCTTGAGCAATGACCCGCTCCTAACAGGCGCAGATTTGCAGCCCTTTGCCCAGGGTGTGCCGTGGCAACTGGCACCCACCGCACCCGGCCAGATCGCCAAGGTCTATGCGCAGTTCCGCGACGACGCGGGCAATGAATCGCTGATTACCCTGAGTGGCATTCGGCTGGCAATTGACGGCACGACCTTAACGAACAAGTTGTATCTGCCGTTGGTCACGAAGTAAGGATTTCACAAGTAGTCAAGACTTTAGGCCATTTCAAAGAATCAAGTATGCAGTAGGGGCGGCTTGCCGCCGCCCGTTCGCAGCGAGCCAAACGCGGGGCGGCGGCAAGCCGCCCCTACGCATGATTTTGTTGGGCAAGCGCTGGATCCTTATTGCTTTGAAAGCCCCTTAGTCTTTATCCGATATCGGAAAAGACTAAAGTCTTGACTACGGTTTACAAGGGTAGCCCTTTAGCGCAGTGCACGCCGCCGTACAGAATCCAGCAGAATGTTATTTTCTGGATATTGATAGTGTTCGTTCATATCCTCGTGGCCAGCCATGTCGAGCAACTCCTCTAGCACGACCACGGCTTGATCATACGACTGAGTCTGTTGACTCTCCAACACATTCCAGAGCAGCATGGTGCGGTCACCCGTTTGGAAGGCCAGCAACTCACGCTCCATGTCGAGCCATTCGGGTAGAATCTGCTCATACATGATCTTCTCGGGCAGCGGCTCAACCCGGATCGGCTGGATACCTTTCTTGTTGACCAACGCTGGCACTTCCACCACCACATTGTCGGGTACGCCGGGCAGCGCGCCATAATTGGGCACATTCACCTGGAAGTAGCCTTCGTTGTTGTTCACCAGTCCATCAATAATCGGCACCTGTTGCTCGCGTGTCTTCTGCGCACCAAAGACGCTGACCACACTTGCCTTGGGATCGTTGGCAACTTGATGGATCTGCGCCATCTTCTTTTCCAGATTCTGGACATAGAAGGGGCGCGCTAGTTCGGTATCTGGCCCGCCCCATGGCTCGCCAAACCAATGTTTCTTGGTTTCGATGTCGGTGTGGTACCACCAGCCGCCACGCCGCGGTGTATCGCCAATCGGCATGAGGCCGAACATCTGATATTGGTGAATCGTGCCGCGCGACATCTGGATATCATGGGTGCGGTCGGCGACATGGGTGCGCCAATATTCCTCACCGTGTTCTTCGATCCACTGATCCAGCAGCGGGTAGACATTCTCGCCTTTGTAATAGAAATGGGTGAGCCAGATGTTGTGGTTCAGCCCCGGCGCTTCCCAAGTAAGGTTGCTCATATCGTCGACATCCAGCCCCAGGACGCGCGCAATGTTGTAGACCCCATAGTGACCGTGACAGAGACCACAGACCTTGATATCTGTCTCGCGCGTCATCAGTGTACAGCCTTCGTACACCGGGTTGCCCGATTGAATCAGCCAGGCATCGGGACAAGTCTCTTCCATTTCGTGCGCCACATCCATCATCAATTGAAGATTTTTGTACGCCCCCAAGTTGACGCGGCCATAGTAATAGCCATGTTTGTCCGTCAGATCGCGCATGGCACGCTGATGATAGTGGCTGGTGGCCGACGCCGTATTGATCACAAAATCGGCATCGGTGAGCGCGGTCCGTAGGTCCAGTGTATTGGCGATGCGCAGATCGGAGCCTAGTTCATTGCTGTAGCGTTGCGCCAATTTGGTGATCATGTCCAGCCGATCAGCGTCAATGTCCATAAAGTGGACCAGGCTACTGGCCAAGTTGGGGGTCAGACAAAGGTCTTTCACCAAACCGAGCGAAAAGGTGGCGCTGCCCGCGCCAACGACCGCAATCTTGATCGGTGTCGCCATGAATTTCCTCCTATGATTTTTAACTAGCGTTCTTCGACTGGCTTTCTTGAACAGGTGGTCTTTACCGGGAAACAGTTCGTTCGGGCAATGGCGTGCACAACAAAAGCCATTGCAGCTAGGGAGGCATATCTATTATACCGAACATTGGCTGTGCTGACGAATTACGAAATTTTAGGGTAGTTGGGTTACCCGGCAATCAACTGTTGGATCTGCTGCGCCATCTGGCGCGCATCTTCGGCGCTGAGTACCCCGGCCTCGATGGTACAGGAGAAGCTCTCGTCCGGTTGCAATGTGCGAATGTTGCCTTTGGCTTTCTCGACGCTATAGCCTTCTGGATCAGCGGTTGCTGGCAGGACAATGCCCAGTGCATCCTGTTCCTGCATCCGACAGATCCACCGCACACCTTTGTTGAGAACGGCGGGCTGATGGCAGATGTAGTCTGCGCTGCCGTCGGGGTGTATCTGCATACTGTGTGCCCAGCCTTGCGCGTCGGCCAAATAATCAATTGAAAAGACCACTTCCGGATCGAAGGAAAGCTCGGGCGACAGCGTATGATGTTTTTCGGGATGCGCTTCCAATGCCTTCAACCACGCCACATAGCGCGGATCAGGCTTGACGTGTGACGGAATCGTCTTGCGCACGCGCACGGTCTCCGGCGAGACATGGGCGCTGTAGACAAACCGGCTGTTGTCCACGGGGCGAAAGTTGACATGCGCCATGTA
>DAOTTR010000416.1:0-27991 GCA_034437715.1 Caldilineaceae bacterium | reverse complement strand
AAGGCTTGCCCACTCAGACACCGACCATGCGCCGCATCGCACAGATCTTCGAAGGCGTCGACCTCCTGCAGATTCGCCGTAACGGCCAACTCGTGGCGCAGCAAATCCTCAACCTCACCCCCGTGAGACTCAAGATTATCCGCCTGCTTGGACCGCACGTCCTAAACTGTTATTTGGTCGAATTTTAGCTGCGGAATGTGGGGCAAAGGACCAGTGACAAGCGGCTAAGGACAAGCGACTAAGGACAAGTGACCTATGACCAGGAACAACTGACCACACGACCACACGACCACATGACCACATGACCAATGACCAATCATGACCCAACCCAACCAGTAGAACTCGAACGCCAACGCGTGCGCTTTGTCTATGAAAAAGGGGAAGCGATCAAATTTATTTCGCACCACGACGAATTTCGCCTGTGGGAACGCGCCATGCGCCGCGCCGATCTGCCCATGCTCTACAAACAGGGCTTCAACCCACAACCCTTTATCCAATTTGCCGCGCCACTGGGCGTGGGCATTACGGGCGTGCGCGAACTGATCGACATTACCTTTAGCCCGCCAGTGCCACTGGCCGACCTGGCCCAGCGCGTGCGCGCCAAATTGCCACCCGGCGTGATTCTGCATGAACTGGCCGAGGTGCCCCTGAAAACGCCGGCGCGTCAAGAGCTTTTGTTTGGGGCAGACTACAAGATTCTCATTTATGCAGAACCAGGCACAATTGATGGTGCGCTACTAGTAGAGCGCATTGCAACTTTTTGGGCAGCAACGGAGATTTGGCGGGAGCGGGAGCGCAAGGGCGAGAAGTATGAATACAATTTGCGCCCGCTAGCCTTTGAATTGCGCTACGAAGGGTATGATCCGGTAACAGAAGAACACCGCATTTTTCTGCGTGTCCAGCAGCGACCAGGGGCCACTGGTCGCCCCGATGAAGTGGTCGATGCGTTGGGGCTGGATGACTATGCGCGCACGCTGCGCCGCGACCGCCTCTATTATGCCGATCAGCCAGCCGATGTTGCAGTCTTTGCACACTATCCGGTGATCGAGCAAGCCGCGATTGCGCGTACCATGCAAAAACGCTCGCGTAGCCGCAAACAGCCAGCCCGCCAAGCGGATGCAGCTCCCTATGAAACGGGCCGCTCAATCAGCGAGCGCGCCGGGGATGAATTTATATAAGGGAAGAGGTAGGATCGATACAATCCTACCTCTTCCCTTACAGCGTGCGCTTCATACCCGCGCGGGTCAATTCTTCATCGAGCAACACTTTGAAGATTTCCAGGCGCGCAATTGGCTGTTGCAGATTGACCGAGGTAATGCGGCGGTTGAGTTCTTTGATCTCATCCTGCCACTGTTCGATCTGGCGTTGCCAATTCGCTTGAAGTACAGCCTTTTCTTTGCCGTCCGACGTGCCCAGCCAAGCTTGGTGAAATTGCTGGGCTAGCAGGTGAAAGCGCAGCCGAAAACGCGCAATTGTCTCCAACATTGCCGTGCGCTCGCTGATCCAATGCGGGGCGAGACCATTATTTTTCAGCAGAGCGTTGGCCATCTGTTGATCGGCCGGCACAAATGGATTGCGCTCATGCGCCAAAGGTTTGCCTTTGTTACGCAAATTGTCAAAGGCACCATTGCGCGTGGCTTCCTCAATGCGATGGCTAATCAGATCATTCCACGCGGCCTCGCTGCGCGGGACGGGTGCGGCGCTATTCTGTTCTTCGGGGGTTTGCTCAGGCGCATTTTGTGCAGACTGATTTTTCTGATTTTCATAGGTAGCGGCCTTTTCACGGGCCTTCACATCAACCTTGTTCATTGCGGATCTCCTACCGTCCACAGCATACGCAACAAGTTTACACCGCGAATATAGCAGAAAACTAGCGATCCGACAACTGGACAGACCGCCAACAGCATCATGCATCAATAAATGCAACGCAAGATGATTCTGCGCAACTTTTATAAAACCCCCGTGTTATCTCCATCAGTAATAACACGCAGCAACAACATCGTTGGCGTCCAATCCGCGCATCTCCTACAATCGAGGGCAGCGCCGTGATGGTCGGCCACAATCAGTAAGCTTGCATCATGATTGCTGGTAGACTGAACAGCGATCCATTCGTTTTTTACCAAAGGAAATTCGTAGTTGTCTATGACAAATCATCTCTCTACGCAGCACGTGGATCGGTATGGTCCCACCCGCGTTGTTATCACAGGTATGGGAACCATTTCCCCGCTTGGCTTGTCGGTGGATGAAACCTGGCAAGCCCTGGTGGCTGGCCAATCGGGTGTGGATCGGATTACGCGTTTTGACACCAGCGAATTGCGCACCAATTTTGCCGCCGAGGTCCGCAATTTCGACGCGACAAACTATATGGATCGCAAAGAAGCGCGCCGTATCGACCTCTATATGCAATATGCGCTGGCCGCCACCAAAGAAGCGCTGCAAGATGCCGCGTTGGATCTGGACAGTGAAGACCGCAGTCAGATCGGCGTTGTGATTGGCAGTGGCGTCGGCGGCATTCAGTCCGTGCTCGACAACCAGGAGTTGGCCGCGGCGCGTGGTCTGCGCAAGATCAGCCCCCATTTGATTCCGAGCATGTTGGTCGATAGTGCCGGTGGCCGCGTCGCGATTGAATATGGTCTCTACGGCCCCAATCATGCGGTGGTTAGCGCCTGTGCTACGGGCACATCGGCCTGTGGCGAAGCCTTCGAGATTATCCGCCGCGGCGATGCCGAAGTAATGGTGACGGGCGGGGCCGAAGCGGCGCTGAATCCCTTGATCATGGCGGGCTTTGATATGACAGGGGCGTTGAGCCAACGCAATAATGATCCGCAACGCGCCTGTCGCCCCTTTGACACCGATCGCGACGGCTTTGTGGTGGGCGAAGGTAGCGCGATCTTGATCATGGAAAGTGAAACCCATGCCAAAGCGCGCGGGGCACACATCTATGCCGAAGTGATCGGCTACGGCAGCAGCGCCGACGGCTATAATATGGTCGCACCCCACACCGAGGGGCGCGGGGCTATCGATGCCATGAAGATGGCCTTGCGCAAGGCAGCTACCTATGGCGTTGAAGCGCATCATCTGGACTATATCAACGCGCACGGCACCTCTACCCGCCTGAACGACGCTGTGGAAACAATTGCCATCAAAAAAGTCTTTGGCGAACATGCGTATAACGTCAAAGTCAGCAGCACCAAGAGCATGATGGGCCACCTATTGGCGGGCGCGGGCGCGATCGAAACATTGATCTGTGCCAAGGTAATTCAGAATGGCATCATACCGCCTACGATCAATCTGGAAAATCCCGATCCCGAGTGTGATCTGAACTATACGCCACTGCACTCTGTGCAGGCCAACGTCGATGTCACCTTGAGCAACAGTTTCGGTTTTGGTGGGCATAATGCATGTATCATGTTACGTCGATATGGGTAAAACGCGATCCACTTGTACAATAGCGGCATATTCGGCATATACTGGGGGTGCACGGCAGCAGGTAGTCTGTTCTGACCAACACAACTGCCCTTCAAATGCACCACAGGTAGGATCAACCAGGGGAGTCTTATGACAGAACATCGCGATACGAAAATTGAGTATGTCAATGGACAGAATGGGCATGAGCAAAATGGGCATGAGCAAAATGGACAAGGCCCACATGGAAAAGGAACGAACGGCCAGAATGGCTATCACAAAATAGCCGCCGAGGCACCGGCTCCGGCTGATCCTGCTGCGAATGCGGCGGATGAGAACAAGCGCTATGCACAGATCATCGGCTGGGGTTACCATGTGCCGGCCAAAATCATTACGAATAAAGATTTAGAACAAATTGTTGACACGACGGATGAATGGATTCGCTCGCGTACCGGCATCGAAGAACGTCATGTAGCGGCGGATCCACAAGAGACGACGGCCACGTTGGGCATTGCCGCGGCGCGCAAGGCACTCGCCGTCGCCGATGTCCATCCCAGCAAAATCGATCTGGTCATCTGTGCCACGAGCTCGCCGGAACATATTTTCCCGGCCACGGCTTCGATCATCCAAGATGCCATTGGGGCGACCAATGCCGGGGCGTTTGATTTGAGCGCCGCTTGTTCGGGCTTTGTCTATGCGCTGAGCATGGCGCGCGGCCATATCCTGGCTGGTGATGCCGAATATGTATTAGTCATCGGCGCAGAGACGTTGAGTCGCATTGTCGATTGGACCGATCGCAACACCTGTGTGCTCTTTGGTGATGGCGCGGGGGCGGTCCTGGTCGCCGCCAGCAACGTGCCTGGCGGAATTATGGCCGTAGAATTGGGCAGCGATGGTTCCGGTGCCGACTTGCTCACCGTGCCGGCAGGCGGCAGTGCCCATCCAGCGAGTTTGGAAACCGTGGGCAGTGGCAGCCACTATATTAAGATGGATGGCAAGGCGGTCTTTCGCTTTGCCACACGCGTCATGGCCCAGGCCACAACGCGTGTGTTGGCCCGCAGCGGCCTAACCATTGATGATGTCGATCTGATTGTGCCCCACCAGGCCAATATCCGCATTATCCAAAATAGTGTGCTCAACCAGCTCAAGATTCCTCAGGACAAGGTGTGGATCAACCTGCAACGCTATGGCAACACCAGTACAGCCAGCATTCCCATTGCCCTCTGCGAAGCGATTGAAGCCGGCAAAGTGCAACCGGGCAACAACTTGGTTTTTGTGGGCTTTGGTGGCGGTCTAACTTGGGGTGCCTGTGCGATCAAGTGGAGCGTGCCGATTGGCAAGGAAAGCGCCAGTTGGTGGAAAAACTACCGCCGGCAAGCCACCTATCAAGCCGCGGCCGCGCGCAGCATGTGGAAGCGGGCCGTGCGCTGGGTCTATGAAGTGTGGCCGGCCGACCCCGAAAATGTACCCGTGCACCAGCCCGAGAATCCCGCTGCACCTGCGCCAGAACCTACAAAACAAAATTAAGCGGCAGCGTATTCATGCCAAGACCATTTCGGGATTGTATAGTCCAACCTTTTCGATGGAAAAGCGACGACGGCAATCTCGGAATATTTGCCGCGACAATGCTCCAACCTACTTCTTCTGCCGCTGCTCAAATTTAAACGCGACTTCGGCGCGTAACAAGTGCCACAACGTAATTGCGCCAGCAATTGTCCCAATCGGTATGCCAACAAGACTGATCAGCGCCAGGGCAATGGCAGCGATGCGCGCCCACGCACGCAACGTCCACAGACCATAGCCCACAGCCAGATAGAGCAGGCACAGCACCAAAGCCAGCACGGCAACAAATCCCACCGCCACCATGCCAAACAGGGCATCGGCATCCTCGGCCAGCCCGACAATGCCCAAAATGGCCGTTGGTATCAACAAAATCAAGCTGCCCACCAAAAATAAGCCAGCAACCAAGAAGTGATAGCTGGCGATCAAAGTCAGACCGTCACCCCGTTGTTGCCACAGCGGCGCAGTCACCGGTGCAGCGGGCATAGGTTGACTGGGTTGTATGTACTCGGTCATAGTGAATTCTCCCTTTCTGTATCGAGTAAATCCACCAAAGTTATCGCTTATCTCTAGGTCACACTGCATCTTGCAGCCGATCAACCGATGGGTTTATGATATAGACGTTCTTTGCGCTTAAAAGGCACCGCCCAATCCTGGCTTGTACAGTAAATACTACGCAAGCCAAGCCAATCGGTTGCAGCGCGCGGTCCCGGCTGGTTGCGCCCTCTATAAACGGATCCTGGTCGCAAAATTCGCCAATTTACCCTATCCGTGATACAACTACAGGCAGAATTGAATTGAAAATCAACGACAGAAAGCATTCATTGAGGAGCACACAATGACCGAAATTCTGCATATTCATGGGCGTGAAGTGCTGGATAGCCGGGGTAATCCCACGGTTGAAGTAGAAGTCATTTTGCAAGAAGGGGCCATGGGCCGCGCGATTGTACCCAGCGGGGCCAGCACCGGCGCGCACGAGGCAATGGAGCTACGCGATGGCGACAAAGGGCGCTATGGTGGCAAAGGTGTGTTGCAAGCAGTTGATTATGTCAACGAAACCCTGGCCGAAGAATTAGTTGGTTTCGACGCGCTAGATCAAGTCGCGATTGATGAATACATGATCGAGCTAGACGGCACCGAAAACAAGGAACGCTTGGGTGCAAATGCGATCCTTGGTGTGAGCTTGGCTGTGGCCAAAGCAGCAGCCGAGGGGGTCGGGTTGCCGCTCTATCGCTACTTGGGTGGTGTTTCGGCGCGCACCCTGCCGGTGCCCATGCTTAACATTCTCAACGGCGGCAAACACGCGGCTGGCAGCACCGATTTCCAAGAGTTTATGGTAATGCCCGTGGGCGCAGAAAGTTTTGCCGAGGGCTTACGGTGGGGCGCAGAAATTTACCATAGCCTGAAAAAAGTACTGCACGACGAAGGCCATAGCACCAATGTGGGTGACGAAGGTGGCTTTGCACCTAGCCTGGGCGGCAACGTCAAGGCCGTGGAGATCATTCTGCGCGCGATTGAAAAAGCTGGCTACAAACCAGGCGAGCAAATCTTTGTCGCCCTGGACCCGGCCAGCACCGAGCTTTACGATGCCAAAACGGGCCGCTATAAGTTGGAGATCGAGGGCAAGGAATTAAGCAGCGAAGAATTGGTCGATCTGTGGGTGGACTGGAGCAATCGCTTCCCGATTATCAGCATCGAAGATGGCATGGCCGAAGATGATTGGGATGGCTGGAAATTGCTCTACCAAAAAATTGGCCAAAAGGTACAGGTGGTGGGTGACGATCTGTTGGTGACCAACGTCAAGCGTATCGAGCGCGCCATTGCCGAAAAGGCATGTAATGCCCTCCTGTGCAAAGTCAACCAGATCGGCACGCTGACCGAAAGCATTGCCGCCATCGACATGACCCATCGCGCCGGTTGGGCCGCGGTGGTCAGCCATCGCTCTGGCGAAACCGAAGATACGACGATTGCCGACTTGGTGGTCGCCTACAACACCGGCCAGATCAAGACCGGCGCGCCAGCGCGCAGCGATCGCATTGCCAAATACAATCAACTGCTGCGCATCGAAGAAGAGCTCGGTGACACCGCCCTCTACGCCGGTCGCAAAGCCTTTCCCCATTTGCGCTAAAACGCGGGAAGCGTTACACAAAAGAGTCAGGTTAACCACCTGATTCTTTTGTGTAACGCAATTTATGAAAGTAGCCGAACCGTTCTTACCGTTCTCAGAAACTTAGACAAATATGGACATGCCTATTTGCGGTTCGGTTCCTATTTCAACGACCACAGCCCGTCAACTGTCCGGGTCTTACACGGTCTCCATAGGCGTAAATTCCCGCTGAACTAGCGGTATTTTGAAGAGACGCAAGATGCTGCGTCTCTATCTTCGACCTTATTACGTCGAAAATTTTACGCGCTGGACGGTTTCCCAGTGCAACGGCCAATCTTCAGTTTGAAAGGTGCTAGTACAGTTGGGCGTAGATACCACGGCCGTTAATCAGGCACGTTACTCGTGTACATCATGGTAAAAATAGGGTACCTTATTTACGCCGGGATCTACTATAGGGTGTAGTATAGCACAGATTGGCCGAAAAAGTTGTGTCAAAATGCTGACAATGTGACAAATCAAATATCTACGGATGTCCATGAACGACCACAAAATATTTATTCGGTTACACCCCCCTTGCAAGCGCCTCGTATCCTTAATCCGCTCTTAACAGACTCTTAACGCCAAGTAGGTGAAACGTGGGTTGACGAAGGGTAAATTAATGGTAAAATTGGCAAGAGAATTCTCCGGCTCAAGCTCAAGTCTCACTACTAGACAACGTTAAATTCGTGTTGAATGAATTCAACACCTGCGACGGCAAACGTGTTTAAACACGTTTTCTATACTAGGCTCTGAATAAATTCAGAGCAGCAGGTGATGAAATTTAACGTTGTCGTACTCATCCTGCTTCACTCGTGGAAAGACTCGTTAAAAAACTCGTGGAAAGGAATCAAGCATGAAGAAAGCGTTAATGGTTTGGGGCGGCTGGAAAGGGCATGAACCCAAGCTCTGTACAGATATTTTTGCCCCGCTGTTGCGCGAGCGTGGATTTGAGGTGACCATCGCTGACAACCTCGATATCTATCTGAACACAGAATTGATGACCTCGCTGGATCTCGTCGTACCGGTCTGGACTATGGGCACCATTACCCGCGAGCAAGAAAAGGGCTTGCTGGGGGCGATTGCCAGCGGCGTTGGGCTGGCCGGTTGGCATGGCGGCATGGCCGATTCGTTTCGCAACAACACCGAATATCAGTGGATGGTGGGCGGCCAATGGGTGGCGCACCCCGGCAATATCATCGATTATACAGTCAACATTATCGATCACAGCGACCCGATCACGGCGGGGCTCAATGATTTCAAGATGCATTCTGAACAATATTACATGCATGTTGACCCGGCGAACCAAGTGCTGGCTACCACAACTTTTAGTGGCGAATATGCCACTTGGGTCACAGGCACGGTGATGCCGGTGGTCTGGAAACGCATGTGGAACCAAGGTAAAGTCTTTTACTCCTCCCTCGGCCACCACGCCAGCGATTTCAGCGTGGCCGAGGCAAAAGAGATCCAAATTCGTGGCATGTTGTGGGCCAGCAAATAGCCGACCGGCAGTCGCCTATGACGGCCATGACGGTGCTGTTTGCGCGGTTGGTGGCTTCACTGCCGAGGAAAGGAGAAAGCAAACCTAAGATTTTGTAAATTGTCACCAAATGAATTACTGTGGTATAGTAGCGCCTGTGACATTGTACGTTTTTTACTCTTTATTTTATTCGTATTGTGACCATTTGCATTGTCGGATTTGACGAGAAGTAAATATCGCTGTTAAGCTGAAATTGCAGCACTGCATTACTCCCCTTCCTCACCCAGTATCTAGTATGGATTACTACAGTTTTAGGGCATATGGTTTCTTGTCATAATTCAAGATGCAAACCTATGAAAGGATCGATCAAATGAGAAAAGGCTTGAAAAAAAGTACCGCGGCGATCGTGCTCGCCTTGCTGCTCGTCTTCTCCGCTGTACCCGTATTTGCCCAGGATTTACCCGCACCCTTTTGTGGTGACCTGAGCGAAGACGATTGTGCCATTCTTACATCATCACAAGAGACAGCGCTAGAAATTGGATCGGGCATTTACAACTCCGAGATCGACTTCCTGGTCGCTGGCATTCCTGGCCTGCCGGTTGAGGAGATTTCCTTCAACCTGATCCAAGACGCCACCTATGCCCTCGATCCGGAACTGACCGCGCAACTGGTAGAGATGCAGTCCATGGCCCCAGAAGAGCTGACAGAAAATATGGAGGCGATGTTTGATCTGCTGTTGGAAGTCTATGCCACATTGGCGTATGATGGTCAAATGCAGTTGACTTTGCCCGAAGATGTAGCAGCACTCCTGTCGGCCCAAGCTGGCATGGCAATTCCCGAAGAAATTGCTTTGCAGGTCCGTGTCGTCGATGGTTATGGCTACATCAACCTAGCGGATCTAGCTGTCTTTGCACCAGACCAAGAAGGATTGGAAGGCTGGGCAGGCATTGACATTCTTTCCGTAATGGAAATGGGCCTGCAAGAAAGCATGCAAGAAGCCGAATCAAACCCAGCGTCCATGGCCGGCTTTGGCATTGGCAACTTCTTTAATTCTGAAGAAGGCCGTGCAATGATCGAGCCATTTATCGAGATCGAACGCCTGGACGACGCCACGGTTAGTGAGCAAGATGTCGCTGTTTTTGATAGCACCTTTAATGTGAGCGCTTTCATTGCCAGCCCACTTTTCCGTGACATTGTGATCAGCCAACTGCCGACGATCAATCAATTGGCAGAAACCGAACTCACCGAAGAAGAAGCCACCGAAGCCCTCACCATGCTTTCCTTCGTCGGGCCGATGCTCTTCGCCGGGCTCGATTTCCACACCGAACAGGCGATCGGTCTGGAAGATTTCTATACCTATCAGAGTGACTTTGTCTTCAACTGGGATCTCTCTTCGCTGGTTGCTGTGGCCAAAATGGTCGACAGCGATGGCGCCATGGGGCTCAGCACGCTGATGGGTGATGTTTCACCCGTCGTCAACCTGGAGATCGCGACCACGGCCTCTGATCACAACAATGCGCCAGAAATTACAGCACCCGAAGATGCGCAGATCATTCCGTTGGAAGCAATGCAATAACACGATCAGCACCTCGGTAATGCGTTAAGCCTACCAATGGGTGAGTACGGACAAGTTCGTATATCCGTACTCACCCATTGTCGATCTCACCACATCGATCCAGCAAATGCAGAGCGGCTGGCGTAGGCCACACAAAGCCCACACGATTTTTCGTTCGCCACGCCCTTCTTTGCCACCCCAAGGTTTCTGGAATTCCCGGATATTGCATGTCAACACTTTCCATGAAATTTCAATCAGCGCTTTATCCCAAACTACGTTCCTTGTCCATTCGTCCACACCGACAGGAAGGTCATGCCTACCTGCTTTTGCGCGATCCACAGCAGATTACCGATGTCAATTTGTTGGTACCACAGCCGCTGGCATCGCTCCTCGCCTATTGTGATGGTGCCCACGCCGTCGCGGCGATGGTCGCCGCCTACAGTCGCCGGACAGGCGTGGGAGTACCGATTGAGGGGGCCGAAGCGTTGATGGCCGCGTTGGATGAAGCCCTGCTGCTGGAAAATGAACGCTTCTTTGCCGCCCAAGCCCGCACAGTTGCCGAGTATCGCGACGCGCCCTATCGCCCAGCCGCGTTGGCTGGGCTTTCCTATCCCGATCAAGCGCAAGCATTAGGACAATTGCTGCAAGGCTATCTCGCAACGGTAGCATCGAGTACACCGTTGCCCGTTGACTGGTCACGTCCGGTTGGCTTGCTCAGTCCGCATATTGATTATCCACGCGGCGGGGCTGTCTATGCACAGGTGTGGAAACGGGCAACACAGATTGCCCAAGAAGCCGAACTAGTCATCCTCCTGGGCACCGATCACTATGGCAGCGCTCCCTTTACTCTCACGCGGCAACATTATGCAACGCCCTATGGTGTGCTGCCTACGGCAACGGCCATTGTCGATCAACTGGCCGCGGTGATTGGTGAAGAGGCCGCCTTTGCTGGTGAGCTACGCCACCGCGGTGAACATTCGCTCGAATTGCCCGCAGTCTGGTTGCATCACATGCGCGCCGGCCAACCGTGTGATCTGGTGCCAATTCTTTGTGGCGGCTTTCACCGCTTTTTGCACGAAGGCACCACACCCGATCAGGATCCGACCATTGGCAGCGTAGTTGAAACGCTCCAGACCGTTGCCAAAGGGCGGCGCACACTGATTATTGCATCGGGTGATCTGGCGCATGTAGGGCCCGCCTTTGGTGGTGCGCCGCTCAATGCCAGCAGCCGCGTCACCCTGCGCGCCGCCGATGATCGGTTGATTGCCCAGATGGTGCAGGGCGATGGGGAAGGCTTTTTTGAGGAGATTCGCCAGGTGCAAGACGCCAACAATGTTTGTGGCGTCGCGCCCATCTATCTCACCATGCAGACAGTGGGTGCGCGGCGCAATGAAAAAATAGATGGAGTAGGTGTACGGGGGTACCATACCGGCTATGCCACTTGCCCAGCCGATGAGCAAGATACGTCGGTTGTGACTGTGGGCGGCGTGATCTTTGCGTGATCTTTGCTTAATCTTCGGAAAATTCGTTGGAACATTCTAATTCGCCCGCTCGTCTCTATTGCGGATAACCGAGCAACAGTAGATGGGCCCGTTTACTGGCTGGTTGATCAATAGATAACGATGTCAAACAAATCAAATATCAAAGTAGAGAGCAATATACCGCTCATCAGCATAACAGCGAAAAGGAAAGTTTAGCATGTTTCAACGTCAATCCATCAGATTGTTCAGCACCCTATTTCTGCTGCTGACCCTCGTCGTCGGCGCAGTTGCCTTCCGCGCATTTGATTTCTCGGCAACCCAAGTTGCCCATGCACAAAGCACCGGCACGATTCCCACCTTACCCCGCACAATTACGGTGGTGGGCGAAGGCAAAGTAACGATTGAGCCCGATATTGCGCGTGCCCAAATTGGGGTCGAAGTGATTAAGAGCAGCGTCAAAGAAGCCAGCGACGCCAATAAAGCCGCGCTAGAAGCGGTGTTGGCGGCACTCAAAGCCCAGGGCATTGCCGACGAAGATATCCAGACCTCTGGCTTTAGCATCTATGCCGAACGCTATGGCACCGACGGTCCGCTGCCCGAAGATCAGGTCAACTATCGTGTCAGCAACAATGTGGCGGTTGTGATTCGCGAACTGGACAAAGTGGGTGCGATTTTGGATGCGGCCATCGAAGCCGGTGCCAACAACATTTACGGCATCGAATTTAGCCTGGAAGATCCCAGCACCTTTGAGTCCGAAGCCCGCCAAGGAGCCGTTGCCGATGCGCGTGCCAAGGCCGAAGAATTGGCCGAATTGAATGGCGTTACCGCGGGTGATGTTGTGAGCATCAGCGAAGTGATTGGCAACGGTGGTGGCTACTACAACTCCAACTTTGCCGAAGTGAGCCGGGCCATGGGCGGTGGCGGTACCCCCGTCAGCCCTGGTCAACTGGATCTCACCATGCAGTTGCAAGTTGTCTACACGATTGCCGAGTAAGCACCCCGGCACAGCCGGTTGACCCGCACGCAAGTTAAATCAATCACAGGATAATGCCT
The DNA here is from genome assembly GCA_034437715.1 of Caldilineaceae bacterium. Taxonomy (GTDB): domain Bacteria; phylum Chloroflexota; class Anaerolineae; order Caldilineales; family Caldilineaceae; genus JAHBVH01. Next base: position 15,314 of record DAOTTR010000416.1, on the reverse strand, counting down.
CAGGTGACTGTCACCTGAGGCATTATGATTTCTATACCCGAACAGCTTCAGGCGCATTCTGGGATAGTACCAAACCCATTCTCTGATTGGCATCAAATCCTGGTGCTATCTCGGAATGCCATTAGGGTGTACTTCAGTTTTGGGGAGGTGTGCCGGGGACGAGCGACGACCAGACTGGTTTAACAAACAGTAACCCGCTCGTCCCCGGCACAGGTTGCTCACTCGTGCTAAAATTTACCCCAAATTAAAATGCACTCTGCCATCAGACATTCTGTTTATTTCGAAACAAGGCTATGATAGAATACAAAATATACACTACCCTTTCAAGCATTTATTAAGAAATGATTAGAAAACAGATCATGCCTACGATCACCCATCTTTCCGGACTTGAAATCTTAGATAGCCGCGGCCGCCCCACCGTCCAGGCGCGCTGCCAGTTGGCCAGTGGTGCGATTGGCATTGCCTCGGCCCCGTCGGGCGCGTCAACAGGTGCAGCCGAAGCCCATGAATTACGCGACGGTGATCCCGCGCGCTATCGTGGCCTGGGCTGCCGGCAAGCGGTGGCGAATATCCAGGGCGAACTGGCCAAGGCGCTGATTGGTCGTCCCCTGACAAGCCAGCGTGAGTTGGATCAGGCCATGATCGCGCTCGATGGCACGGCGCAAAAGGGCCGCATTGGGGCCAATGCGATTCTGGCCGTTTCCCTGGCCTTTGCGCGCGCCGTGGCGATTGAACGCAACCAGCCACTCTATCGCTACTTTGCCAGCCTCCTCGATCAACCCTTGCACCAGCAGTTGCCACGCCCGACTATTAATCTGTTTAGCGGCGGCAAACATGCCGGCGGCCAAGCGCCACTCCAGGATGTGCTGGTGGTGGCCGCGGCGGCGCAAACGATTGATGAAGCCCTGTGCATGACGGTGGCGGTCTTTCAGGCCGCCGCGGAACTTTGTCAGCACAAATATGGCATGCGCCTGTTAACTGCGGATGAAGGTGGCTTGGCCCCGCCTTTTGTCGATGCCGAGAGCATGTTAAGCGATGCCGTATTGGCAATTGAAGCCGCCGGATTTATCCCTGGGCAGGATGTAATGCTAGCCGTAGATGTCGCTTCCAGTCACTTTTATGTAGACGGCGCGTATCAACTGGGTGCCGCGCGCCTAGATGGCATGCAAATGGTCGAGCAGATCCAGGATTGGCTGGCGCGCTACCCCATTGTCAGTGTCGAAGATGGCCTCGCTGAAGAAGATTGGGCACACTGGCCGCTGCTCAAGCAACGAATTGGCAGACGCGCGCTGGTGCTGGGCGATGATCTGCTCTGTACCAATCCCCAGCGTATTCAGCGTGCGATTGATCGGGACGCGGCCAATGCGCTGTTGCTCAAGGTGAATCAGATTGGCACACTCACCGAAGCAGCCGAAGCCTATACGCTGGCGCGTGCCGCCGATTGGATGGTGACGATCAGCGCACGCAGCGGCGAAACCGAAGACAATTGGCTGGCCGATCTGGCCGTCGGCTGGTGTGGCGATCAACTCAAAGTTGGCTCGATCACCCAATCGGAGCGACTCGCCAAATATAATCGGCTGCTGGCAATTGAAGCGGAAACCCGTTGGCCGGTGATTGGGTGGCCAGGCAAGTAGCAGGTAACAGGTGGCAAGTAACAGGTAACAAGGAGCAGACCTGTTACTTGCTACTCAAGTTTTTCAATATCGCGGGCGTACCACCAGGTGTCGCTGAGCAGGACATACATGGGTGTATCGGTGGTACGCCAGTAGGCTACGGCATCGGTCAAGATTGCGCGTGCTACCTGCCACGCCGCATGATCGGGCAGGGCAAGTTGCCACACCCGATCATAGAGCAACACATAGCCCTGCGCCGGTGCCCAAGCCAAATCGCGCATACACTCCTCGAACGCGTCCCAGTTGTCACCGAAATAGGGCGGGAAATCCATGGCGGCACTGGCGACACGCAAGAAATCCGCCTTATGCTGAATCACTCGACCATTGAGATAAAAGGCGCGCCAACTGTGTCGAGTGAGGGGTTCCACCAGATAATCGGCATTCAGATGCGTCTCGAGCCGATAGATACCCGGTGGCCGCGCGCCACTCAAAATCAACGCCATTGGATTCTCAAGCGGATTCATGGGGCCTCGATCCAGGCAAAAGAGGCATAGTGATCTGCCGTATAGTAAAGCTCGCCCGCTTCGCCCTCGATAATCCGGCGCGCACCCCGGTCAGATTCCCCAGGTGTAATCACCGTATATTCGCGGTAATAGCCACGCGCTTTTTGCGGCAGGAGACCCTCGCGATTCTGAAAGGTAATGCCATCGCGATCAAAGGGAAAGAGGCCACCATCCTCGATCAATGCCAACGTTGCTAGCGCTTCCGGTGGCAATTCATCCAGCGTAATCACAGCCATGCCCGCGGGCCCGCGGCTGCGCTGAGGGGTGGGCGGCGGCGTTGGATTGGGCGGGTGGGTGGCTGGCGCGGCTAGCGCTTCGCGGGTGGGTGCTGTCGTCGCTTCGAGTATCGCTTTGGGCGATGAAGCGACAGTTGCGAGTACTGTCACCGTGGATAGCGCCGGTGCATCCGTAGTAGAAGCGGGCAGGTCATCGATTGACGCGTTGCCATTCAGCCACCAAGCGAGCAGCAAAACCAGCAGCGTAACCAGTGTGCCGCCCAGGCCATACCGTGTGCCGGCCCGTTTTGTGGTTGGTTTGGAGGCCAGCGTTGATGTCGGCTTAGATGGACGCGTAGATTTAGCCATAAGCAGCGTTTTGGTCGTAGATTCTACCCAATCGGATTTATCGTAGTGGTTTTTCAGCGTGAAGTATACAATTAGCCGTGGCTTTCGTCAACGACCAATTGTCATGAGGTGTATTTCAAGTTGGGGGCAAATTTTAGCAGTAGCGAGCAACGTGTGCCGGGGACGAGCGGGGTGCAGTTTGTCAAACCGGCCTGGTCGTCGCTCGTCCCCGGCACACTTCCCCAAAACTGCATTACACCCCTGTCATGAACATAGCACGAACTTTGGGCAGATTTTGGACGCGTACCAGCAAATTCCTCGATTTATAACGCTTTTGCGCTTTGACAGGATCCCCGCTTTCTTTCATAATACACACGGTCAAAAAAATAAATCTGGGACAGGGTATATGTTTGCCCATGGATTGATCCACCGCAAAACCAATCGTGCAATCTGCATCAGATTGCACTAGAGAGGCAATTGACATGCTTGATCTGATAATCCGCAATGGCGTTATCATCGATGGCGCCAAGACCCCGCGCTATCAGGCCGACCTTGGGATCCAAGGGGATCGCATTGTACAAATTGACAACCTAGCCGAGGCAGAAGCACAGGTAACGATCGACGCCGCGGGCAAAATGGTTGCGCCGGGCTTTGTCGATGTCCACAATCATTCGGATGCCTGGCTCCTCAAAACGCCCCATCTATTTTCAAAAACCAGCCAAGGCTTTACCACTGAAGTGATCATGGCCGATGGCATCTCGTATGCGCCGGTCAATGCACAAACAGCCAACGAGTGGATCTACTATCTGCGTGCGCTCAATGGCTTGCGTTTTGAAGAATACAGTGGCTGGGAAAGCCTTGCCGAGTATATGGCCTTGCTCGACGGCACCAATGTCCAAAATAGCATCACCCACATTCCCTATGCCAATTTGCGCACCTTGGCTTGTGGCTTTGGCCGCGCCAACCCCGATGACTACCAGATGCGGCAGATCATCACAGAGGTGGAGCGGGGCATGGAAGCTGGCGCGGTTGGCCTCTCTACGGGTATGGACTATGTAGCCCAGCAATTTTCTACCACCAACGAACTTGTCGAAGCGTGCCGCCCCATGGCCGCGCAACAGGGCTTGTATGTGTCGCATGTGCGCTACAAGCAGGGGACCCTGCGCGCCATTCAGGAAGCAGTCGAGATTGGCAAGCGCGCCGGGGTGCCGGTGCATATCTCCCATTTTAAGGGGGGTTCGCCCGCCGAAATTGAAGAGCTGCTGACCTATGTCGATACGGTAGCGGTTAACGAAGTCAGCTTTTCGTTCGATGTCTATCCCTATATGCCCGGCTCGACTATGTTGAACTATCTCTTGCCCTATGAAGCGTGGGAAGATGGCCCGTTGGGTGTGGTGGCCAAGTTGCGCGATCCCGCGATCCGGGCGCGCTTTGCCTATGATCTACAATTTACGCCGCTCGACGAAACCTATATTGCCTGGGTGCCCGGCAAAGAAAACTCGGTTTATCAGGGCAAAACTGTGGCCGAATATGTGCAGGCCACGGGGCGACCAGCCGTCGATGCGCTGATCAATCTGTTGACTGAAGAAAATTTGGCGGTATTGCTCGTCTTTCACCACGGCGATGACCGCTTGGTCGAGCCATTTCTGCAACACCCCTGCTACATGATGGGGTCCGATGGCATCTATCATGCGGATGGCGGCATTCATCCCCGCCAATATGGTTCGGCGACCCGTTTGATCGGCCCATGTGTGCGCGATCGGAAAATTTTCGCGCTGGAAGAAGCGGTCTACAAACTCAGCGGGCATCCTGCACAACGTTTTGGGTTGAAAGATCGTGGTATTTTGCGCCAGGGGAATTTTGCCGATCTGGTGATTTTTGATGCCGCGGCCGTGGCCGATCGGGCGACTTACCTTGATCCGCACCAAGGGTCAAATGGCGTTGAGCATGTGGTCGTCAATGGCAAGCCAATCCTGCGCGCCGGCCAAGCGGTGGCCAATTTATCCCTACCCTTGCCGGGTCGCGCGCTAAAATTTAAGCAGTAAACATGTGGTTGGTCATGAATGCTTGTTTGACAGTAGGCAACAAAAAAGGCTATTATTAAGTTTGAGTTCCTGTTATCATTCAAAATATCTACCTTTTCCCCACAGTAGCTTGACGGTAGCTTGACGGTAGCTTGACGGTGGTTTGATTGAACAAGTCTCGTCATGTATATATATATACACATTTTGTTACACACGCTTTGAAGGTATTTTGAAGGTATATAGTTGAGTTAAACGATTCTAGTATAGAGACCTGCTAAGGAGTATCCGTGTTGATGAGAGAGAAAATTATTAAGGTGCTCACGCTGCTAGCAACTGCGGTTGTTTTTAGCAGTTGCTCCCTTTTGCCGGCTAGCCGTAGCGAGCGTGCAGCCGCCGAAGCAGCCACCCCTACGCCCATTCCCACCCCGGTGGTCCCCGTGAAACCAGTCTATGAGGTGCAACGGGGAGAGATCGTTAATGAAATCACATTTAGTGGACGCATTTCGCCGGTGGTCGAAGAAGGACTCTTCTTTCGGGCCGCGGGCCGTGTGCGCAGTGTTTTTGTCAAACGCAATGAAATGGTTACGAAAGATCAGGTGATCGCTGAGTTGGAAATTGACGCCCTGGAGCGTGATCTGAACTCAGCTCAATTGGCGCTCGAGCGATCGGAAGTGACGTTGGGCAGCGCCGAACGTGATCTCGCCGCCGACGTGCGAATTGCCCAGATCAATTTGGAAATGGCCCAGATTCGCTTGACTGCCTTGCAAGGCCAAGCCGCGCCGGATGCCGAAGCGGTTGCCCTGCAAGAAAAAGCCGTGGAGATTGCCCAAATTGCGGTAGACCGCTTGATCGAAGAGGGGGTGAATCCACTCCTGAAGAATGACGTAGAGCGCACACGCTACGATGTCACGAAGCTGCAAGCAGAAATTGCCGAAGCCCAGATTGTGGCACCATTTGATGGGCAGCTTCTCTCTGTCTCCTTGACACCAGGCCAGGCGGTCGAAGCGTTCCGTCCCGTAGTCACAGTTGCCGATGTCGCCTCTTTGGAAGTCAGTGCCGATCTCCTGAGCAATCAGATGCAAGAATTGGCCGAAAATATGCCTGTATCGGTGGTGTTGGTGAGCCGGCCCGGGGTTATTTTGCATGGCAGCATTCGCCAGCTACCCTACCCATATGGTAGTGGCGGTGGCACAGCAACCACCGTAGAAGATCAAGATAAATCAACCCGCTTCACCTTGAATGAATCGGCAGCAGATGCCGGCTTTGCTATGGGTGATCTCGTGCGTATTACAGCCGAACTAGAGCGGAAAGATAATGTCCTTTGGGTACCGCCCCAAGCCGTTCGCGTCTTTGACGGACGCCGCTTTGCCGTCTTAATTGATGGGGAAACCCGGCGCCGTGTTGATGTTAATGTTGGCATCGAAACACAAGATCGTATCGAAATTGAAGAAGGCTTAGAAGAGGGCCAGGTCATCGAGGGACCGTAAGGATTCATGACATTTCTATTACGTAGCTTGGCTATTTTTGCGGTGGCGACGCGCCGGCTGATTTCGCAGCGTGGGCTGGCATTGGCAACCGCGGTTGGTTTGGTGGCATCCATTGCATTGGTGATGAGTGTACCGCTCTACACCGATGCCGTTTACTATAGAATTCTACAAGAAGAGTTGAGCCAGACCGGTGACGATACGGCTGCGCTCAATCGCCCGCCATTTGCCTTCATGTTTCGTTATGTAGGCTCCTTGTATGGCATGAAGCAGTGGGAGGATATTACCCAAGTCGATGAGTATCTAACGAATCAAGGGGTAGAGGCATTGGGCCTACCCCACAAAATGACAGTCAGATATGCCAAGACCGATAACTTTCGGCTCTTCCCAACCGCCGACATTGCCTATGCCGATGTCAAAGATCCCTTGGCGTGGGTCAACTTTGCCTTTGTCAGCGACTTTGAACAACATGCAACGCTGCTCGAAGGAGCCTATCCAGTGCCGGCGACAGCGAACCCGGATGATCCGGTTCAAGTTGCGATCAATGATGCGATGGCGGATGAGTTAGGGTTGCAGGTGGGCGAGCAATTCATGACCTTCCGGCGTGTAGAGCTGGAAAATGGCTCGCGCGTGGTGCAAATTCCCATTCAGATCAGCGGCGTTTGGCAAGCAACCGATCCGGCAGAGGAATTTTGGTTCTATCGCCAGAGCGTCTTTGATAATCAACTCTTTGTGCCCGAAGCAACCTTCCAGGGGCGCATCTCGTCGCTGCTCAATGATGAAATCGCGCAAGCCCTTTGGTATATCATCCTGGATGGAGCGGATATTCACGCTGGCGATGTTGGCTGGTTGACAGGTGCCATTGAACAGGTGCAACAACGGGCGGCGACCCTATTAACCAATACCCGCTTGGAAGTTTCGCCCTATGACGCGCTCAATCGCTATCGCCTTTCGACGCGTTTTCTCAATATCTTGCTCTATGCCTTTAGCATCCCGATTGTGGGTCTGTTGCTGGCCTTTATTAGCTTGGTGGTTGGACTAGCAGTCAACCGCCAGCGCAATGAAATTGCTGTGTTGCGCAGCCGTGGTGCCACCGTGATGCAGATTATGGGCATTGCGATTCTAGAGGCATCGCTATTGGGTGCCGTCGCGCTACTGGCCGGTATACCGGTGAGCGAGGCGATCTCACAATTAATCGGGGCGACCCGTAGCTTTCTCAACTTCTCGATTGATTCTGATCTGCGTGTGGCGATGACACTTTCTACCTTTCGTTTTGGGTTGGCGGCGCTTGGGGTCACGTTGGTTGCGCAGATCTTGCCTTCATTGGGAGCGGCGCGCTATACGATTGTTTCTTACAAACAGGAACAATCGCGCAACATTCGCCCACCCTGGTGGCAACGGGCCTGGCTCGATATTTTGCTGTTGATTCCGGCGGCCTATGGGGCCTATCTACTGCAACAACAAGGCAGCATCTCCACCACCAACACGGATGGCACCACCAGTTCGGCCTTCTCTAATCCTTTGCTCTTCCTGGTACCGGCGCTCGGTGCCTTTGCCCTGACGCTCTTTGTGCTGCGTCTGCTGCCGGTTGTCATGCGCGTGATCGCCTGGTTTGCATCCAAGACGAATAGTGTAGGCTTCTTACTAGCGACACGCTATCTTGCCCGTGATCCAGCCTTCTATACAACACCCCTCATTCTGTTAATCCTAACATTGAGCTTGTCTGCTTTCACAGCATCGTTGGCGCAAACCCTGGACAATCATCTCTACGATCAAAGTTACTATCGCACAGGGGCCGATCTGCGGCTGGTAGAGCTTGGCCGCAGTAATCAGGTTTCAGAGGCAGGTGCCGGTGCGGCCAGTAGTACAGAGGGTGGCACGACAACCGCCACCACAACGGCGGCCACCGGCGCTGCTGCGGCAACAGGACCCAACTGGGTCTTCATTCCGGTTTCCGAGCATCTCAAGGTGCCAGAGATTCTGGGTGCAGCGCGCATCGGTGAGTTTGGCTCATCCGTGCAAGTGCAAGGCTCGTGGATGGAAAGTGTGTTCATGGGCATTGACCGCATTGATTTTCCCAAGGCGACCTATTGGCGGCGTGACTTTGCACCGGCCAGCCTGGGTGCGCTGATGAACGCGCTGGCCGTTTCGCCCGACGGCCTGCTCATGCGGCGCGATTTTATGCAACAGAACTCGATCCGCGTCGGTGATGCCATTCAGGTGCGTGTGAGCAACTATGGTCAGCGCGCCGAGATCGCCATGAAAGTCGCTGGCGAATTTGACTACTTCCCCACCTGGTATGAAGATGAACCGCCGTTGATGGTGGGCAATCTTGACTATCTCTTTGAGCAGGTCGGCGGCGAAATGCCCTATGATGTGTGGGCAAAAACCGCACCGAATGCCAATTTCGATAAGGTGATTACGGATCTGCGTGGGTTGGATTTTGTGGTGCTGGATTGGCAATCGTCGGCCTTGCGCATTGCAACCGAACAACAGCGTCCAGAGCGCCAAGGGCTCTTTGGCGTGCTGTCAGTGGGCTTCTTGGCCGCTGCCCTGTTGACAGTTTTGGGCTTCTTGCTCTATGCGCTCTTTTCTTTCCGGCGGCGCTTTATCGAGCTAGGCACCTTGCGGGCCATGGGCCTGTCGCCAATACAAATGACGACCTTTCTAGCTTGGGAACTGGCCTTTTTGATCATTCTGGGGATTGTCGCAGGCACGGTCTTGGGTTCGTTGATCAGCCAGGTCTTTATTCCCTATTTGCAAGTGGGGGCGGATGTTGCATCCAAAACACCACCCTTCCAGGTCGAGATTGCTTGGTCGGCAATCTTCCGTATCTATGCGCTCTTTGCTGCCCTCTTCTTGGTGGCCCTCAGCGTTCTGGCGGGCTTGCTCTTACGCATGAAGATCTTCCAGGCGATCAAGCTGGGTGAAACAGTATAGTATGATGAACGGGCAAGCTGGCCCAATGTCAGTCCCAATGTCAGTCCCAATGTCAGCTTGTCGTTCAATCATCTTAGTAGCATACAAGGGATAACGGATGAGTGAACCATTTATTCTGTGTGATGGGTTAGTCAAGATTTATAAGATTGCCGACTTGGAAATGGTCGCGTTGCGTGAACTCAATTTGACCATTGAAAAAGGTGAATTGATCGGTATCATTGGCTCTAGCGGCAGTGGTAAGACAACTTTGATGAATATCCTGGGTGGACTCGATCGTCCCTCGGCAGGCCGGGTGGTTGTAGACGGCCACGATCTGTTGCGTATGAGCGATAGCGAGATGAACCGCTACCGGCGCGAAAAGGTGGGCTTTGTTTGGCAACAGAGCGCGCGTAACTTGGTGCCCTATCTCAACGCGATTGACAATGTGATGTTGCCCATGACGTTGGCCGGGCTTACAGGCAAAGGCAAACGCAAGCGCGCCGAAGAATTGCTCGATCTGGTGGGCCTTTCGCAGCGCCAAAAACATCACCTGCCCGAGCTTTCCGGCGGTGAGCAACAACGGGTGGCGATCGCTGTAGGCTTGGCCAACAACCCGACGCTGCTCCTGGCCGATGAACCAACAGGCGAAGTCGATTCGACAACGGCCCAAACCATTTACGACACCTTTGATACCCTCACCGGCGAAATGGGCATTACGACCTTGATCGTCAGCCATGATCCGGGGATTGCCAAGCATGTCCAGCGCGTGGTTGGGATACGCGATGGGATGTTGGCTAGCGAAACGCTGCGCCAGAAGCGCACAGAGACCACCAATGCCGAAGCGGGCGCACCGGATCAGGAAGCAGTCGTCACCAATCATCTCCACTTTGAAGAACTTGTGGTGATCGACCGTGCCGGACGGATCCACATTCCACATGAGTATCTGCAACAATTCAGCATCAAGGGGCGCGCTCAATTAGAAGTAACCGAGGATGGTATCTTGATCCGCCCGACCGCCCAGGCCGCCGATGATCGCATTGAAGTGCAGGTGAAGCAAAAGCTGGAAAACGAAAATCAAGGCATTGGCGGCCTGCTTGGCCGTTTCAATTTGCGTCGCCAAAAGGGTGCTTGATCGGTTCACCCCCAGCGGTTGTATGAAAGTGCGTTCTGCAACAACGCAAAGTTGTAAAGGAAATCATGTCAGCTACCAATAATTACCGCAGCGAGTATGCCATTGAAACTGTTGATCTGCGCCGTGTTTACAAATTAGGCGATCAAGAAGTTCATGCACTACGCGGCATCAACCTTCAAATTGCCCCCGGCCAATTTGTGGCGCTCAAGGGCCGGTCGGGCAGTGGCAAGACAACCCTGTTAAACTGTCTCAGCGGTTTGGACCAGCCCACGTCGGGTGATGTTCACATTTTTGGGGAAGAAATTGGTCGATGGAATGAACGCAAATTGACGGCGTGGCGGCGCGAGCAGGTAGGCTTTATTTTTCAATCACTTGGCTTGCTGCCCGCACTCTCAGCCTATGAGAATGTCGAGCTCATTCTGCGCATGAACAAGGTCAAACCCAAAGAGCGCCACAAGGCGACGACCGAATGTCTGGATCTGGTGGGGTTGACCAAGTGGGCCGATCATCGCCCCTATGAGATGTCGGGTGGTCAGCAACAACGTGTGGCCATTGCGCGCGCCCTGGCCAATAGCCCCAAGGTCATCATTGCCGACGAGCCAACCGGTGAATTAGACAGCAAAACGGCTCGTGAAATTTTGTCGCTGTTTAAGGGCATCGTGCGCGAACGCAACATGACCATGCTCATGGCGACCCATGATAGCCTCGTGGATGATTACGTGGATCAGATTCTCTACCTGCAAGATGGTCAGATCCACCGCATTGAATATCCCGAAGCGGAGCGTGTAGAACAGGCACGTCAAGAAGAACTGGCCGCAGCCCAAGCCGCCGAAGTACCCATTGAAATTGGGGAAATCGTCCTCTGATAAATAGGAGACAAAGAGACAAAGAGACAAAGAGACAAAGAGACAAAGAGACACGAGACGAGGTCTCCTGTCTCCTGTCTCCTGTCTCCCTGTCTTTATGCAACCGTAATCTGTGTACCGCGCTGTGCCGCGTGTAGAATGGCCTCCATCACAGCAACGTCGATCAAGCCGGCTTGGGGCGTGTTATCATGGGGCTGTCCCGTTTGGATCGCGGCCGCAAACGCCACAAGCTCATTTGCCACACCATCAAATTTTGGGCACTTGATCACTTCGGTCTGCTGCCCGCGCGTCAACTCGATCTCGCCCCTTTGGACGCGCAGTGCCCCTTGATCGCCCACCACATAGAGATAGCCCGGCCAGGGCGCGCCAACCGCATAGGTAACCACATAGGAGCCAAGCGCGCCATTGGCAAAATGCAATGTCGCGCTCAGCGTATCATCCATAGCAAAGGCAGCGGAAACGTGGGAGGTCATGGCGCTGACCGCCGCGATTTCGCCGACGATCATGCGCAGGGCGGCGATATGATGCACGCCGCCATCCATCAGGGCACCCCCCGCAAACTGGGCTGACCGCCGCCAGAGCGTATCGAAATACTTATTGCTTGGCAACATGGGCAAGTAGAGCGCCAGGTGACAAGTAACCAGTTTCCCAATCGCACCACTTTGTACCAATGCAGCCGCTTGCACATACGCCGACTCGTAGCGCCAATTCTCAGCCACCATCCAGACCTGCTGTGGCCGCTGATGGGCAGCCAGCAATTGGCGACAGATCGCAACCGTGGGGGCCATCGGTTTTTCGCTGATCACATGTTTGCCGCTCGCCAAGGCTTGGGTCACCACGGGCGGCATCACCGGGATCGGCAAAACGATATCCACCGCATCAATTTCCGGCACCCGCAACAGGGTAGCAAGATCGGTATAGACCTTGACATCCGGGCCAATTTCGGCGGCGAGTGCTTGCGCAGTGGCCGCGCTGCGGCTGTAGACCGCGGCGATTGTAAAGTGTTGGGAGAGGGTGCGCAACGAAGGTAGATGTGCATCGCGCGCAAAGATACCAGCACCGATCAAAGCAAGTCGAATAGGGTTCATAGAATTGATTCTTCTGTTGCAACACGCGCCATAAAGTTGCCACAATGTCCCCCAATGTCATCGCGCGCAAGCCATTGTGGGCATAACAGGTTGGTTACGCGCCTTTTGCCGTGAGCACGCGGGCTGTGCGTGCGCCTTTTTTGGGTTGCAGCCGCGAAAAGGAATGGCGGTTGCGTGGCTGCTTGTCGGTTAGTGCCCGTCCGTCACTGTTGAGCCATGTGGGTGCTAACCAACTGCCCGCTGTTGACTGTGTGTAGAGCGGCCACTGGTGATCCCAATCACGATGATTCATCACTTGGCCACTTTGGCGCACTTCCTCAATCCGTGCCAGGTCGAGCTCCACAATGAGCCATTGTGGCTGATTCATCTCACCGTGCGCCAGGATGCCATCACTGGGAAAGCCATAATCGACGGGTGTAAAAACGCTGGCCGCCCCCATATTTACATCAATCGCCTCTGACCAATCCACCGCCCCCACCAAGGGAGCCATCACCACATAACATTGATTTTCCAGGGCGCGTGCCTGACACCCAATGCGTACCCGATTATAGCCCGCCACGGTATCGGTGCAACTAGGAGCCAAAATCAAAGTTGCGCCCAATTCGGACTGGCGGCGCGCGATCATGGGAAATTCACTGTCATAGCAGATCGTAATGCCGATCGTGCCATGCGGCGTGGCAAAAACCTTGATCGTGTCGCCCGGTGAAATATGCCACACCTCGTTTTCAAAACGGGTCATGATCAATTTGTCTTGAAAATCAATCGCGCCATCGGGTGTACAGACATAGGCACGGTTGCGATAGCTGCCATCGGGCAACGCCACCGGAAAACTGGCGGCAACAATCGTCACAGCAAACGTTTGTGCCAGCTTACGATGCAAGGCAAGAAAATCGGGCAGCAGCGATTGCATCGCGGTCAACTGTCCCGATAAACTACGATAAATTGTATGCGAAAAGAGCGAAGCAAGCTCCATACACGCATATTCAGGAAAAAGGAGAATTTGCGCATCTTGGTCGGTGGCTTCGCGCACCATCGTTGTGATTTTGTGTTCAAACTTTTCCCAACGACCAAGAAACTCGACCGGATACTGTGCAGCAGCAACAGTGACCAGGGCAGTTTTCTGCATTCTTTTTACGAGCACCTCGCTTTGTCTATGTTGGTCGGGTAGTCCATTGGTCTTTGAGTCGCGTAGTCGTTGGTCGCGTAGTCGTTGACCACTCGACCACTTGACCACTTGACCCTTTTGACTACATCACCTTGGTCAATTTCAGCCAGCCGTTGCGTTCTGCATTGACTGTTTCTAGTGTATTTTGTGATCCCATCACCACCACGGTGCCTTGGCTCTTGACTTGTGCTAAGACATCGGCAAAAGCCCGGAAATCGGCGACAGTCGTAGCCAGAATCTCATTACGGATTTGTTGCCGCTCGGCATCACTTTCGCCAAACAAATAGCGCACCATAGAGGTATGGCCTTTGGCATCGGGCAGTTGATAGGCGTCCATGGCCCCAATCGCGCCGATAATGTTGCGCGTTAATTCCTGATCCGATAGCTCGACTGTGCACAACATGTGCGCCGTCTGGTCGTAGACGGCCAGAGTATCGAGCAGATTTGGATCGCGATAGGATAGGAAGGTTAACACGCCCGATTGGCGGCTGAAGCTACTGTAGGCCCCGTACGCCCCGCCTTGAATTCGCACCTTGTCCCATAACCAACCGGTGCGAATAAAATTGGTAATCACGTTGACCGAACCGTGATAGGCATAGCCTAGTTCATAGAGGTTGGCACCCTTGCCCACATAATTGACTTGGGCAGTGACAATCAACCCCTCGTTGCTGCGATCAAAGGTAGGCGTCCACCCAGGGTAGGAGGGATTGCCGGCCGGCAGATCAGCGATAAAGGCCTGAAGTTGTGGCCGCACCTGTTGCCAATTCTCAGCATCCAAGGTAACGTTGCAAATCATGCCTGTGCGGTTGAGCAATGCCTGGCGCACCGCTTCCAACTTGGCCAGCACCGCTGGCCAATCTTCTTCAATTGCAGTGACGAGCTGGCGCAAGAAAAAGAGATAGTTGACGCCACCCATCGCTTCATCCAGCCAATCGGCTTCGGTAAAGGCGGCGCGCAAGCGACCCGCCACCACACTGTGGCCCGACGGCACCAACCCCGATTCATTGCGGGCTTTGGCTTTCAGCGCGATCTGGCGAAAACGTTCGCGATCATCCAATTTCACCGTCAATAGAATATCGCGCAGGATCGCCAACAGATCACCCGTTTGGGCCACCGTTGCTTTGCCGCTGACCAAGAACCAGGCGGCCGTTTGCGACTGGTTGCGCCCTTTGCCCACCAATGCCGAATGCCAGATGCCGCCCGTTTTCTGGCCAATGCGCTGCTGTAAGTGGACAAAATCTTCATGTTCTGTGCCCATTTCAGTGAGGGCGCGGCCAAAGAGATGCAGATACGGCAACAATTCCTGAGATAATGCGTGGAGATTAAAACCCAGATCCAAATAGAGAATGCCGTTGGTAAAGAGATCATGATAGAGCAATTGACCGTCGCCAACCCCACTCACCTCCAGCGGAATCGTCTTACCCTCTTTGTCCAGGTCATCACGCGTCAGCATGGGCAAAGCGTCCAGCGCGGCTGGATCATCCTGGCGCTCTTGCAACTCTTTCAGCGTCTTGGTTTCTTCGATCACTCGGCGCAGATCTTGCTCGGTCATCTGGGCGCGAGCGGCAGTTAGGCGGGCTTTTTCCGCCGCTTCCAAGCGCTGGTTGTATTGGGTGTCCGGCTCCAGGGTGACCGTTGTGCGGTGGGCATTATCCAACAAATAGGTTTGTAGCAGATGCTGCCAATAGGTGCCGTCCGCTTTGATATGCGCTTTCAGCGCGGCCAGCGACGCTTCATAGGCCAAGAGCATCAACGGATCGCGTTCATAGAGCCAGGTGTTGAGGACACGGAAGAAAAGGCTCAAGCCACGCGGATAGGAACCGGTGTTGTTTTCGCGCAGGCTAAATTCAATGGTGTTGATGGCCGCTTCGATCATCTCTGGGTCAATGCCGGTGCG
>DAOTTR010000415.1:0-21183 GCA_034437715.1 Caldilineaceae bacterium | reverse complement strand
GGTTCGGGCAAGAGCACACTGACCAAACTGGTCAATCGGATCTATGATGTGAACAGCGGGCGCATTTTGATCGACGGCATTGATGTGCGCGAGTGGAATCTGGAATCGTTGCGTTCGCAGATCTCGACGATTGAGCAGGATATCTTTCTCTTCTCTCGCACGATTGCCGAGAACATCGGCTTTGGCATGGCACAATTGTCAGATCAAGGCGCAATTGAGCGCGCCGCCCAAGCGGCTCAAGCGCATGAATTTATCACGAGTTTCCGCGAGGGCTATGATACAGAAATTGGCGAGCGCGGTGTTACCCTCTCGGGCGGCCAACGCCAACGAATTGCGATTGCGCGTGCCCTGCTCACTGACCCGCGCATCCTCATGATCGACGATTCGACCAGCGCCATTGACAGCGCGACCGAAGATCATATTCAACGGGCCATCGACAAAGTGATGGAAGGGCGCACGACCCTGTTGATCACCCATCGGCTGTCGCAGATCCGGCGCGCGCATAAGATTTTGGTGTTACACCAAGGCGAGATTGTGGATCAAGGGTCGCACGAAGAACTTCTTCAACGCTGCACCCTCTACCAACGGATTTTTGTGCGCTACGAATAAATTATTGGCTCATCACTCTGGCAATTCGGGTCTCGCTTGACCCCACAACCCGCACACAGGAGGCATCCTTATGGGTTTTATTATGGACGGGATCGACGCCGAGGGGTATGATCGCACGTATACGGATCGCGAGTTACTCAAACGCATTGGCGGTTATTTTTGGGTCCACCGGCGCAAGATGGGCTTGGTCGCAGGGATGATCGTACTCAGTTCGCTCACCGAGGCAGCCCTACCCATCTTGATTGCCTATGGGCTGGATGTGTTGACCGCCGGTGGTGATCTGCGCAGCGAAGTCTGGCAGCGCAGTTGGTGGCTGATCCTGGCGATCTTTGCGTCGGGCGCGTTAGCCTGGACCTTTAACTTTGTGCGCCAGCGCTTTACCGCGCGTACTGTGGGCGATGTCGTGCTGGATCTGCGTACCGACGCCTTTGATGCGGTGCTGGATCGCGATATGTCTTTCTATGACGAATTTTCTTCGGGCAAGATCGTCAGCCGTGTCACGTCGGACACGCAAGATTTCTCCAATGTGGTCACCTTGACGCTTAATCTGATGAGCCAGGTGCTGCTGGTGACGATTGTGGTGGGCCTGCTCTTTTTCATCAACGCCCAACTGGCGTTGATTGCGCTGGCGATTGCGCCGTTTATTGTGTTTACGGCGCTAGCCTTCCGCCGGATTGCGCGCCATACCACCAAGCAGGCACGCCGCGTGATCGCCCAAGTCAATGCGAATGTGCAGGAGTCGATTGCTGGCATTGCGATTGCCAAAAACTTTCGTCAGGAACAGACGATCTATCAAGAGTTTACCAAAGTGAATGAACAATCCTATCGTCTGAGCTGGCGACAGGGGATTGTCTTTAGCGCGATCTTTCCGATCCTGAGTGCGATTGCGGGCATTGGTACGGTGCTGGTGCTCTACTTTGGGGGACGCAGTGTGCTGGCCGGTGTAGTGACTGCGGGGGCATGGTTCCTTTTTATTGAGAGTATCAATCTCTTCTGGTTTCCGCTCACCAGCATTGCGTCGTTTTGGAGCCAATTTCAACTGGGCATGTCGGCCAGCGAGCGCGTCTTTGCTCTGATCGACGCCGAACCGCGGGTGGTGCAAACCGCTGATCAGCCGGTTACTGCGTTGCGCGGCCGCATCGAGTTTCGCGATGTAGATTTCCGCTACAATGACAAAGAGACGGTACTCAAGAATTTCAACTTGATCATTCCAGCGGGTCAAACGATTGCGCTGGTTGGGCATACAGGCGCAGGCAAGTCGAGCTTGGGCAAGTTGGTGGCGCGTTTCTATGAGTTCCAGGGCGGTCAGCTATTGGTGGATGACCGCGATATCCGCACGCTGAATCTGCAAGATTATCGGCGCTGCTTGGGTATTGTGCCGCAAACGCCCTTTCTCTTCTCGGGCACGGTGGGCGACAATATTCGCTATGGCAATACCAATGCGACGGATGCCGAAGTGGAAGCCGTGGCGCGCCAGGTGGGCGGCGGCGATTGGTTGCAGGCATTGCCCAACGGCCTGGCCACAGATATCAGCGAACAGGGCCGCGGTATTTCCATGGGGCAGCGCCAGTTGGTGGCGTTGGCGCGTGTGTTGCTGCAAAACCCAGCCATTCTCATTCTGGACGAGGCGACCGCTAGTGTCGATCCACTGACCGAAGCGCAGATCCAGGAAGGGTTGGATGTGGTACTGCAAGAGCGCACCGCAATTGTGATTGCGCATCGCCTCTCGACGATCAAAGCGGCGGATCGCATCATCGTGTTGCGCGAGGGCGAGATCATCGAAGAGGGCGATCACGATACGCTCATGGCACAGGCTGGCCATTATGCCGAGTTGTATAATACGTACTTCCGCCATCAGTCGTCCGAATACATCAAATCGTGGAGCAAAGCGCCCGTGGGGGAGGTAGCCGTCTAAGCCCATCCCATTGCTGCCATGCGCAAGGAATGTACAAAAAGTTGATTTGGCTTTTTCCACACATGTCGGTACAATGCGCCATAGCCCTCTGCCCTGCTGGGCTGCAAGCGCCTATCGTCGCATAGCCGGATCATCACCGTACCTTCACAGAGTTTTTGGTCAAAACCTTCGTAACGGATGGCTTGACCAAAAACTCTGTTCCTTTTCGCCTGTTTTCTCGCATAGAAAGTATCCCATGACAACACCCACTACGCCTCCTACTCCACGAACAAGCCAAATCGATCAACTTTTTGCCGAGTGGGATCGCTGGGACAGCCCCGGCGTGGCGCTGGCGATCCTGCAAGAGGGCGCGCTCGTCTACAAGCGGGGCTATGGCTGCGCCAATCTTGAATATCGGATTCCGATCACGCCCACGACGATTTTTCATGTTGCCTCGGTTTCCAAGCAATTCACCGCAGCCGCGATTGTGCTGCTGGCGCAACAAGGCAAGCTTGGGTTGGATGATGACATCCGCCAGCATCTGCCCTATCTGCCCGACTTTGGCCAGAAGATTACCATTCGCCACCTGGTTCACCACACCAGTGGCTTGCGCGACCAGTGGGAACTGTTGACCATGGCCGGCGTACGCTTGGACGATGTGATCACCCAAGAACATATTATCAAGATGGTGAAAGCGCAACGGGAATTAAATTTCGCGCCCGGTGAGCAATATCTCTATTGCAATACCGGCTATACGTTGATGGCTGAAATTGTAAAAGCCGTGTCGGGCCAGAGCTTTCCCGAATTTACGGATAGCCAGTTTTTCAAGCCGCTGGGTATGGTGCATACCCATTTTCATGATGATCACGAGATGATCGTGCCCAACCGCGCCTATTCGTATGCCACTGATGAAAAAGCCGGTTTCAAGAAGCGGGTGCTCAGCTATGCCAACGCCGGCGCGACCAGCCTCTTTACCACGGTAGAAGATTTGATGTGCTGGATTCAGAATTTTGCCGATGGCCGGATCGGTGGCAAGCCGTTTGTTGACCAGATGCAACAACAGGCGATTCTGAACAGTGGTGAAACAATCGACTACGCCTTTGGGCTGAGTGTGCGCAAATACCGCGGCCTCACGATGATTGGCCATTCTGGGGGTGACGCCGGCTTCCGTAGCCACCTGGCGCGCTTTCCCGAACAGAATTTTGCTGTAGTAATCCTGAGCAACTTGGCCAGTATGCTGCCCGGCGAACTGTGCTTGCGCGTCGCCGATCTCTACCTGGCCGAGCAACTTGGCCCCAACGCAACACCTGTTGTAACTGGCGAGATAGCTGCTGGGGTGCAACCCGCACCCCCTACACTCAGTGCTGCCCAACTGGCCGCCTATGCGGGTGACTATACCAGCCCCGAACTGGGCACCATCTATACCATGGTCGTGCAGGATGACAAACTGCTGATCCAGCATCGTCGCCACAGTGATATTGTGTTAACGCCCACCGCCGAACATCAATTTACCAGCGAGTGCTGGTGGGTTAATCAGGTGGTTTTCACGCAGGACGCAACGGGGGATACGACTGGCTTCGCGCTATCCGGTGGCCGCGTCAAGCATTTACAGTTTGAGAAGACACAACCTACGGGAGCTTTGTACAAAAAAGCGTGATACAATCTTGGCAACCTTGTAGGGTACAATTCCGCAATTTTGTACTATACTGACTAGGAAGTACCCTGTTGCTGCGCACAGGGTGTTTTCTATGCTATGTTTTTATGAGTGTACTGAGAACAGTTGACAGTGGGCAAAGACGTAGACTACAATTCAGTAGACATAATCGATAGTTGTTGATGTGCCAATCAATTGCGCAAGCCTTGCCAAGGCCATACCCATCCATCCTCCGACTTTGACCTTGCCCCCGCAAGAGTTGCCGATTGGCACTCAACCCTTTGGGAAACTGATCCCTACATGGCATGGCTGAAAAAGAGGAACCTTATGCCCACTCAATTAACACCCGAACAACTACAGGCCTATCAGCGTGACGGCTACCTGGTGATCGAGGATCTGCTGACCAAGGCAGAGGTTGATGCCCTGCGTGACCGTGTGCGCGACTATACCCATGGTGGCCGTGAACCAACTGGTTTGGCAATCCAGGTTGAGCCGCGTATTCAGCGTGGCGAGTTGACTGTGGCCCACCCTGGCGACGGCATCCGCAAGATCGACTATCTGGTGCAGAATGATGATCGCTTTCAGGCGTTGGGGCTGCATGAAAATATTGTTGGGGTTATCGAACAGATTTTGGGGCCCGATCTCAAACTCTTCCGCAACAGTCTGCTCTTAAAACCGCCCGAGGTTGGGTCGATCAAGGGGATGCACCAGGATTCGCCCTATTGGCCGATTGAGCCTATGGAACTCTGCTCTTGTTGGTTTGCGCTGGATGACGCCACCCCCGAAAATGGCACCATGGCTGTTCTGCCTGGTGCTCATACTCGCGGTCCACTGCCCCATGTCCATGTCACCGATGATTATGTGGTTGATGAGCAGTACTATGACATGACCGAAACCGTAGTGACCCCGATCCGCGCGGGTGGTGGTCTTTTCTTTCATTCACTACTCCCTCACTATACCGGCCCCAACCTCTCTGACAAATGGCGACGGGCAATAGCCCTTTCGTACATGTCGGCCCAATCCACCTATACCGGTAAAGGGGAAAGTCCTACTTATTTCCACGTGAAAGGTCGCAGTTATCCAGGCCGCGTGGGTTAAGCGCTTTATCTACTTATTTATACGTCATCAAGGAGATGAAAATGCAAGAACAGCAAAAATTTAATCGTCGCCACTTTTTGAAGCTGTCGGGTGTGACGGCCAGTGCACTAGCGATTGCGGCGTGTGCTGCCCCTGGTGCGCCTTCTGCGCCAGCCGCCGGTGGGGAAACGGGTGCCGCCACCGAAGGCGCGACATTGCGTTATCGCTCCTGGCATTCACCCGCCGCGTCGGAGGGTGACACCGCCTGGTATGACTGGCTGACCGAGAACTATACCGACGCCACCATCGAATATGAATTTGTCCCCTTTGGCGCTGAGTACATTCAGAAAGTATTGGCCGATTCTGCCGCTGGCACACCACCGGATCTGTTGCATTCCTCGATCATCTGGGCACGCGAGTTCTATGATCGCGGCGTCTTGCTCGATCTGGATGATTACATCAACGACGTGCCCGAACTTGCGCCCGACCAATTCTATGGCGAAGCCACCAATGCCTATCGCTCCAAGGATGGCAAATATTATGGTGTGCCGTGGGAAGGGCCCGATGCCTCGATTATTGCCGTAAACAGCACCATGTTGGCCGAGGCTGGCTATGATCCACAAGGCGCAGATATTAAAACCTGGGATGACTTTACGGAAGCAGCCGTTGCCTTGACCAAACGCGAGGGCGACGAAATCACCCAAGCCGGTTACTTGCTCGCTGATCTGCGCAGCATTGAGACCTTTAATTCTTGGCTGGTCAGCAATGGTGGTGCCATGAGTGATGAGGGGTTTTCTGCCGCTAGCTTTAACGACGAAAAAGGGCTGCAAGTTCTGGAATATCAACTAGCACTGCTTAACGAGCACAATGTTTCTTTCCCGATTTCCCCAGACCGCCAGGATCAGCAACTCTTTTTGCAAGGCAGGGCAGCCATGATCAATGCGGGCACTTGGTCCACCACAACGCTTGACGACCAAAAACCAGAAGGCTTTGAATATTGGTATATGATCTTCCCGCAAGGGCCACAGGGTACAGGCAAAGCTGGCACCACTTGGTCCAATATGTTCGTCCTGCCCAAGGCCACACAAAATGTGGAAGCTGCCTGGGCGCTGTTGCAATATTGCACCACCCCGCCTGTCGTGATCACGCGCTTTGAGCTGTCTACGCGCACCACACCGCTCAAGGCGATTTTCGAAAGCGAAAAATGGGGTGAAGTGCTGGAGCGCGCCCCGCAACGTGTGGTGACCACCGCCGCCGCCGAAGCCGGTGGCGTTTATCCATTCTTCCCCTTCTTCACGGAAGCCAATGATGCGATCGGGATCGAACTGCAACAAGTGATGACCTCTGGGAAAGCCCCGGCAGAAGCACTCACCGAAGCCGAAACCAAGGTGAACGAAGTGATTGCACGCCGTACGGCAGCATAAGTTTAATTGTAGTAAAGACTTTAGTCTTTGTCATTGTTTGTGAAAGACTAAAGTCTTTACTACGTGTAGGTTTTCGTAGATGAGGAAGAAGAGGAAGAATATCGTGAGTCAGCAAGCCGTGATAGGAAGCCCTAGGGGTCGATCCGTACCGAAGCCGCTTTGGCAACAGCCACGCAAGTGGCTCGCTGGATATTTGTTTGCCGGGCCGGCCGCGATTCTCTTAGTTTTGTTTTCACTGATCTCGATTGGTGTGTCGCTTTACCTCAGCTTTTTCGACTACGACATTATTGCGCGCGGGGGGCCCTTCGTGGGATTGGGCAACTACCGCGAGGCGCTCTTCAAGGACGAGTTGTTTTGGACAGCCATGGCCAATACTGCAGTCTATGCGGCGGGTGTCGTGCCGGGGATTACGATCGCGGCCTTTCTCTTGGCGCTGGCTGGTCATAAGATCACCCATGGTAAAGGCATCTTTCGTACCATCTACTTCTTGCCCTCGATCACCCCCATTGTCGTTATTTCGTTGATCTGGGTCTGGCTCTACAGTCCGCAGGGCATGTTTAATCAGTTTTTGAAGAGCGTGGGCATTAATGGCCCCAACTGGTTGATCGATGCCAAGACGGCCATGCTCTCGGTCATCATTATGAGCATTTGGGTGCATGTCGGCTATTATGTGGTGATCTATTTGGCCGGTCTGTCGGACATTCCGCGCGATTTCTATGATGCCGCACGTGTGGACGGCGCTAATTGGTGGCAAGAGATTCGCTATGTTACTGTGCCCCTGTTGCGTAATGTGACGCTTTTCGTTACTGTCACATTGGCGATTAGCGCGTTCCAGGTCTTTACGCAGATCTATATTATGACGCTTGGCGGCCCTGGATCGGCGACAACCAGTGTGCAGTTACTGATCTTTCGGCAGGGCTTTCAATATTTCCGCATGGGCTATGCATCGGCCCTCTCTTGGTTGCTCTTTGCGGTGATCTTTGTACTGGTCGCCATTCAATTGCGCACGACGCGCTCTGAGCAGATTTTTTAGCGGGCGCTGGTGTTGAAACGCTATAAATTGGTAGAGGAAATTCTATGAGTCAGCAATCACTTACACAGGCCCCCACGCACGGGATCGAAATAAAGCAGCAACGGGCCACCTTCGGCTTTGCGCTTGGCCCGCTGATCGTCTATATCTTGCTTATTTTGCTTGCGTTTGCCATGTTGTTTCCCTACTATTATCTAGTGATCAACGCCTTTAAGGGCACGCGCGGCTTTGCGGCTGATCCGTATTCTTTGATCCCCAAAACCTTTACCTTTGAATCGATCATCTATGCGTGGGACAAGGGACGGATCAACGTCTACTTGGGCAACAGTGCATTTTATGCCTCGATTGTAGTCCTGGTACAGACCTTGATCAATGCGTTGGCCGCCTATGCCTTTGCACGTATTCAATTTCCTGGGCGCAATACTTTATTCATGGGTGTACTGGCCACCATGATGTTGCCCTATTCGGTGCTGCTGATTCCCACCTATCTGATTGTCTGGTCGTTGGGGTTGGCGAATACGGTCTCTGGCGTAGTGATTCCAGGCTTTGCCAGCGCCTATGGCATTTTTATGTTACGCCAATTTTTCCTCAACATTCCCTTTGAAATTGAGGATGCGGCGCGCATTGACGGTTGTAGTCGCCTGCGCATCTTCTTTCAAATTATTTTGCCGCTGGCACAACCCGCGCTGGTGACCATTGCCATCTTCACCTTTATTGGCGAATGGTCAAGCTTTATCTGGCCGCTGGTCGTGCTCTCCAACGACAAACTCTACCCAATCACCGTTGGCATCGCGCTCTTTAGAGGCGAACACGCTATGTATTACGACCGTGTTTTTGCGGCCTCCTTGTTAGCGACTGTGCCCCTCTTGGTCGTCTTCTTCCTCGGGCAGCGTTATATCATTGGTGGGATCAGTTTGACCGGTCTCAAGGGATAAAGCAATGCTCGACATCCACCACTACCAACCGAATTAGGAACTGCAATGAATGGCTTTTCATCCCATATCAATGGGTACTACGATGTCGCCGATCAGCTAGCCCATCACTTGCGCCAGGCCGCCGAGGCCGCATTGGCGCAGCAGCTTGCCCACAAAGCAACGCTGACGACAGTGGCCCAGTTTGAAGCGCACCGGGAGCGTGTGCGCGCGCATTTCCTGGCGGCGATTGGCGGGCTACCTGCCGAGAAAACGCCGCTCAACGCGCACATAACCGGCACCATCGACCAGAAAAGCTATACTATCGAGAAACTGGTCTATGAAAGCTTGCCCGATTTCTATGTCACGACCGCGCTTTATGTGCCCAAAGGGTTGAGCGCACCGGCCCCAGCCGTGGTCTTTGTGCACGGTCATAGCGATCTGGGCAAAGGCTATCCAGAGTATCAGGCTGTCTGTATCGATCTGGTCAATAATGGCTTTGTGGTCTTGGCGGTTGATCCACCAGGGCAGGGCGAGCGCAAACAATATTATGACCCTGCTACTGGAGAGGTACACCTGTCTAGTTGCACCACCGAACATACACACAGTGGCCTACAATTTGTGGTTGGTGGTGCCAGTGTGGCGCGCCATTTTATTTGGGATGTTGTGCGCGGGGTAGACTACCTGGAAACCAGAAGCGAAGTGGATGCGACGCGCATTGGCATTACCGGCAACTCGGGGGGCGGCACACAGGCCAGTTTCTTGATGATGGCCGAACCACGCTTTGCCGCCGCCGTGCCGTGTACCTTTATTATGACGCTGGCGTCCTACATGAAAAGTGGCCAGCCACAGGACAGCGAACAGGTTGTGCGCGGCTGTTTTGTCGATGGGCCTGATCACGATGACTATCTCACCCTGATGGCACCCAAGCCAGTGCTGGTTGGCTCGGCGGCCTATGACTTTTTCCCGGTAGAAGGGGCGTTGGAAGCAGTAGCGCGCGCCAAAGCCATCTATCGTCTCTATGATGCCGAAGAGCGCGTGGCGATTACAATTGCCAACCATGGTCATACCTATTCGCCACAGCTGCGCGAGGCAGCGGTCAACTGGTTCCGCCAGCATTTACAAGGCAGCGAACCCAATTTTCGGACTGGGGCGATTGCGACATTGCCGCCCGAAGATCTGTGGTGTACCCCCAAAGGCCAGGTGTTGGACCAGTGGCCCGATAGCGAAACAGTCTTTGACCTGAACCGCACCTGGCTGGATCAACACGCGCGCCAACCCAGTTTGTTAGCCGATGCCGCGGCGGTGGCTACACATGTCCAGGCCATGCAACAGGCGATTGTGCGCGTACTGGGCATCGATCTAACGAAACGTGCCGCGCCCATCTATCCGCGCATCTGGCAAGCGGATGCTGACGGCTATGCGTGCGAGAAGATTTTCTTCTTTAGCGAAACCGATACCATTGTGACTGGCGTTCTGCTCCACCCCCAGGGTGTGGCGGTGCAGACGGATATTGTGCTGCTAGAGAATGGCACCCATGATCTGAACGCGCAACAAGCGCGGCTACAGGCGTTGCTAGCGGCCAATCATCGCGTCTTTGTCTTTGACGTGCGTGGCGTGGGTGCCGTAGCGACACGCCTGGTCAACGCCCATGGCTACCCCCACGATAACGAGTATAAGTTGGCCTGCGATGCCATGATGCTCAACAGATCCACGTTGGGAATGCGCGTCTTCGATGTGTTGCGTGCCTATGATTATCTGCGCAGCCGGCCCGACGTGGCGCGGATTGGCATTGTTGGTGTGGAAAGTGGCGCAACCTTTGCCTACGTTGCCGCCGCGCTGGAACCAGGTATTGCGGATCTAGCCTTTGACCGTTTGCTCTTTTCCTATCGCGATCTGGTCAATACCCGTTTCTATGACAGCCAACGCTACAACCTCAAGATCATGGCATGGGGCATCTTGCAACACTTTGATCTGATCGATCTGTTGCCCTGCTTGGCACCGCGGCCAACGACCTTTGCCGATCTGCGCAATGCCAAAGGGGAAACACAAGCGGGTGACGCTTGGCTGCGCGTGGCTTCTGCCCAAGGCTATTTGCCCGACGGCTGGTTGCCGACATTTCAATAAGGGTTAGCCAACCCAGCAGCAAGTGAATAGTCTGCTGCTGGGTTGGCTATGTGTTGCTAGCCATGGCGTGTGCCAATTAGGCTGCGCTGATGATCTGTTCCAATTCTTCGCCTACGCTCTGCTTGCGCTGCTCGACCATGGCAATCCAAAACTGCCACATATCGAGGGCGGTTTGTGGTTTCTTCTCGCGCTTGAGCTTATCATAAGCGTTTTTGGCATGGACGGTATCGCGGAAACAGCCTTGCTCCACACCCCAGGCAATTGCTTCCTCTGGCCCACTGAATGAGGAGACGGGCTGCTGTTCGTACGCATCTAGCTCTTCGGCTGTGAGACCACCATAGACTGTGGCTTCAATCTTTTCGGGCATACCCCGCCAGGAACCAGTTTCATCCCATAGCGTAAACCCCGCGCGCCCACCGCGTGCCCATTCGATGTGAACCCCGCGGCGCTCATAATCTTGGACCACACGCAACTGCATGTTGAGTGAACGCCGCAGCCGCGCCAATTCGACTACACTGATCGTCGTGCTTTCGACCTCGCGCGCCTGCCCGTCCAACCCTGTGCGCAGATGATAGATCCATAGCGTATCGACCCCCCACCCCGTGACCGTGTCTTGCAGCAGGCGCATGGCGAGCGCCTTGTCTTTAAACGAGGCCACGCGGTTTTTGTTGCGGCCCGCATCATTGTCCAAAATGGCTTCTACTACCAGCGGCGACAGAATACTTGTTAAGCTGTCGATCACCACTGTTTTGACCCCAGAGCCTGCCATATTCTCTTTGAGCAGTGCTGCAATGCGTTCGGCGTGGATGTTGTCCGATGGTTCGTCGCTTAACTGGAAGATTTCGCTCTCTGTAAAACGCGCTACTTCGGCAAAGCGATGGTCGGCGTCAACGACCAATAGCGGACCATTCATCTGTGCAGCAAAGGTACTCTTGCCACTGCCAGGGTAGCCGACGATTGCCCACTGGCGCGGCGGAAATGCCGTTTTGTTCATTTTCTTAAATGCCATTGTGTGTCTTGTCCTCTCATAACCGCAGGGAAAAATCTCGCGAAAATTTACCCTGTTGCCAATTCTGCTTGTGATAATTATAGCACACTTGTTCTGCTTTGTCACACAATGGCGTGGTTTTGGTGATCTCTTCATTCGGGCAGCGTGGTATTGCCGGCACCCAATGCACGTTGCATCAATACGCCGTCGAGCCAGCGCCCTTGTTTAAAGCCAATATGGGTCAGTAATCCCACCTGCGTAAAACCCTGGCTGCGATGCAATGCAATCGAAGCCAGATTTTCGCTATCACCGATCACGGCGAGCATCTGGCGAAATCCTTGCGCGGTACACGCATCAATTACTGCCGTGACGAGTTGCCGTGCAATGCCGCGCCGTTGATAGGCGTTGCCAATATACACCGAATCTTCCACGGTAAAGCGATAGCCGGGGCGTGGTCGGTGGCTGCTGGCATAACTATAGCCCGCGACTTGCCCATCTACCGTCGCAACAAAATAGGGATAACTTTGTTCCACGAGCGCCTGCATCCGTCGGCCCATCTCACTTGCATCGGGCGGCGTCAATTCCCAGGAAGCAGTTTCATGTAGCACACTGTTGCCATAGATGGCGGTAATGGCTGCCACGTCATCGAGCGTTGCCTTGCGAATCACTAGTGTCATGTTTGTTCTACTCCCTTTCCTTGCGCTCGTGTAAATAGTTGACGATTGCGACCATACGCGTTTTGGGAGTATACTGCAAGCGGGTTTTCCAGATAGTATCTATCGAATTTTTTGATCCGTATGGATATTCACCAATTGACTGCCGCCCTTACGAAAGTAGAGTTGCAATGGTGGAAATAGACTGGGATCGCGTTTATTGGCTCTGTGGCTCGCCGTGTGCGGGCAAAACAACCATTTCACAGATGCTCGCCACGCGCTTTGGCTGGCAGATCTATGCTTGCGACGATTGGTTTGGCGATCACCGCGCCCGCTCGACGCCGGCGGAGCATCCCACCTTTCATCGCGTGGCCCATCTGCGCGGCGACGCGCTCTGGTTGCGGCCTGTGGCCGAACAGATTGCGACCCAAGTTCCCTTCTTTGAGGACCAGTTCAAGCTGGTCTTGGCAGATTTGGCAACCCTGTTGCAACAGACCACGCAGCCGATTCTCTTTGAAGGAGCCGCTGCCCTGCCGCATCAACTGAAATCGCGCATTCCAAACAAGCGCCATGCCTTTTGGCTGATCCCCACCGAGCGCTTTCAACTGCATTACTATGCCCAACGCCCCTGGATTCATGCGGTGCTAGCCGAAACTTCGGCACCGCAACAGACGTTTGCCAATTGGATGGGCCGCGATGCCGGTCTGGCGCGCTGGTTGGAAGCACAATTGGTGGAACATGCCCTGCCGGGGTTGATCGTCGATGGCGCGCTGACGATTGCGGAAACATGCGCGTTCGTGGCCGCTCACTTTAGCGGCGCGAAAAGTCTGGCAGCGTGATTAAATACCCTGAAGCTGGTCCCACAATCCGGCATGGGCGCGCTGCGCAATTAGGAAGCGTTGCTCGCCGTCTACCCCCACATCAGTAATCACATATTGGTCCTCTGTACTACCCAAGTAGTGACCCAAGAGTTGATCGGTGGCCGTGCGCCATTGCAGTGCTTCGGCCGGCTTCTCTTGTTGAAGTTTGGTCCAATCAGCAGGGATTTCTAGCGCAATCAGCGGCGCGTCCACGGTGAAATCGGTCGTTTGCCAACCCTGATTGACGCGCACAATCTCTGGCTGATGCGCCAGATTGATCACCGTTGAGCGGGCATCATGCAAAGGAATGTCGCGTACCCGGCTTGATCCGATCAACCAGGTGAGGCTCAGGCGCGAGGCCGGGCCACGGTTGAGTTCATTACGAAATGGGTAATAATCGGGCGTGAAGGTAAAACAGAGGGCGCGCAGCAGACCAAAGTTGAGCGCAGCATTGGGATATTGCAGTGGGTCAACCGTCCAGTGAATAATGCCGATGTCTTGCGCCAGCGCTTGTTCGGCCTGCAGTTTCTTGAGCAGGTAGCCCAGGCGCAAGCCACGATAGGCAGGCAACACCCCCATCACCTGTGATTCAATACGCAACGCACCATGCCAGCGTATCGCCCAGTCGCTGGGCAGGGTCGGTCCACTGCGTTTGTAGAAGCCAAAGAGGAAACCGGCCACAGCCTCCTTGACGCGCGCTACCAACGAAGTGCCCAGCGGAAAATCGCGGCTGTGCATATCGACTGGGTAGAGAAATTCAGGGGGGCTGCCCCAGATCTGTTGCTGTAGAGCACGAATGGTGGCGGCTTCGGCGGCAGTGGGGCGACCGATGTCTACGGTACCGACGTTCTGATGAGTGGGCTGATAGGTGTGGATTGCGGCGGGATCGTAGCAGAGAATTTGCTGACTATGGAATTGTTGTACCAGCGCCAATTGAAGGTCGTTGACATCAAGCGGCGGCGCAGCGGGCAAGCGGTAATAGCGCACCGCATACGCGTCATCGGCATAGGGCAGGGCAAAGCCGATGCCTACCAACCCTTCGTCCAACTCGATCCGCACCACCATGCCACCAATGGAAGGAAAGGCAGCCTGTAAAAAATGATAGGGCAGTAGATGGGGATTTTGCCCGCCCCCCAGTTGGTGATAAAGCGTATCGAGATCGGCGCGCCAATACGGTTCATGACTGTCGAGCACAACGAGCTTGATCATCTTGTCTTCTACTACACTGTAATCAAAGTTTTGATGGTTTAACGTAGGTCACGTTTGGTACGTGATAATCTACCCAAGCCCCCGCAACACCGCCCTAGCCAAGCCTTGATCGACAACGCTTGTGCGGTTACAAATCGCATGGTTTGCATTGAACGGCTCTGTCACGTTTGTAACGTGACCTACAACCGCTGCATAATTCGTCAAAACTTACTTGACACTCTACCACTGAGCCGCTTATTTGTTCATTAGGTTATTTGGATTTTTTGCTGGGCGTGCGCGCTTGGCGTGCCGTATAGAGGACAATGCTGCCTGCCACGGCGGCGTTGAGGCTTTCGATCTGCCCGAGCATGGGCAAGCGTACCAGAAAATCGCAGCGTTCTCTGGTCAACCGATTGAGGCCATCACCCTCGCTGCCGACCACCAGGGCAAGCGCGCCATCTAAATTGGCATCGCCCAGGTTCAGCGCACTATCAACATTGTCCAGCCCGGCTACCCAGATGTTGCTTTTTTTAAGTTCATCAATCGTGCGATTGATGTTGGCGATCTGGGCCACGCGCAGATGTTCGACTGCGCCCGCGCTGGCATTACTGACCGATGCCGTTACCTGGGCCGCTCGGCGGTCGGGAATGACCACGCCATGCACACCCATCGCCTCTGCCGTGCGAAAGAGGGTGCCCAAATTTTGCGGATCTTGTAGATGATCCAACAGTAAGATCAGCGGTGCCTCGCCCACCGCTTTGGCGTAGTCCAAGCAATCATCCAATTCGACATACGGATAATCACCCACTTCCAACACCACCCCTTGTGCGTTGGAGCCTTGCGTCGCGAATTTGTCGAACATGCCGCCTTTGATCGTGCGCATGGGAATGCTCAGAGTTTCGGCCTGGGCAATGATGTCACCGATAATCCCCGCACGCGCTGGCTCTTCTGTGCCCTCTAGCCAAAGGCGAAACAGGCGACGGCGCTTGGCGCGCATGGTTTCCAGGACGGCGCGGCGGCCATAAATTAATTCACTCATAATATTGTATGCTTATTCTCCAAAGCGCCACATGGGCCCTTCTGGTGTATCTTCAATGTTGATGCCTTGCTCTTTCAACCCGTTGCGTACCCGATCCGCCAGTGCCCACTGTTTGGCCGTGCGCAATTCTGTGCGGATAGTGACCAGCAGATCGACAAAAGGCTTGACATCGCCGCTGCCGCTGGGTTCTACGGTTTCCTCGGCCAACGTCAACCCCAACACGCCGGTCAACTCGCGCATGGTTTGCTGGGCGGCGCTGAAGAAGGGACCGCTCACCCCTGCATCGCGCGCACTGTTCAGGGCGTGGACCAGTTCAAAGATCGCGGCCATGCCACTGCTGGTATTAAAGTCGTCATCCATCGCTTCGATAAAGCTGGCGCGCGCTTTTTCTGTGGCTTCGCGCAGCGTATCGACCGCTTCGCCGGTGCTTTTCTGACCTTTGCTGGGCCGCAATGCCGTTGTCAGACGGGTGAGCACACGTTTGGCGCTGGCCAACGTCTCATCATTATAGACGACCGGCTTGCGATAGTGGCCAGAATAGATCAGGATGCGCAACGCGTCGCTGCTGTGCTTGGTCAGAAATTTATCAATCGTGATCAGGTTGCCCAGCGACTTGCTCATCTTTTCGCCAGCCAGCTGCAACATGCCGTTGTGCATCCAGTAGCGCGCAAAGGATTTGCCAGTCATGCTCTCGGTTTGGGCAATTTCATTTTCGTGGTGTGGAAAGATCAGATCATTGCCGCCGCCATGAATATCAATCTGCTCGCCCAGGTGGCGCAAACTCATGGCCGAGCATTCAATGTGCCAACCGGGCCGACCATTGCCCCACGGGCTTTCCCACGCTGGTTCCCCTGGCTTGGCCGACTTCCAGAGTGCGAAGTCGCCGGGATGTTCTTTGCGTTGGTCCTCTTCGACGCGTGTCCCACTCAGCGCCTCTTCCAAACTGCGCCGGCTGAGCTTGCCATAGTCCTCATCCTTGGTCACACGGAAATAGACATCGCCATTCAGTTGATATGCGTAGCCCTCTTCGCCCAGGCTTTGCACCATCTGGATAATTTCCGGCATGGTCTCGCTGACTTTGGGATAGACATCGGCGGGCATAACATTCAGGTCGTTGAGATGACGGATATATTCGTCGGCATAGTGGGTGGCCAGGGCAATGGGGTCTTGACCGCTCTCGTTGGCGCGCCGAATGATCTTGTCATCCACATCGGTAAAGTTGGTAACATAGCGCACCTGATAGCCGCGATAGATCAGATAGCGGCGCACCATGTCAAAGACCGTAGCCGCCATAGCGTGCCCAATGTGGGCGTTGGCATAGACAGTGGGACCGCAGACATACATACTGACTTTGCCCGGCTCGAGTGTTTGGAACTCTTCCTTCTGACGAGTGAGCGTATTAAAAATGCGAAGGCTCATACGGACAGGTCCTATCTGTATCATTTTTCAGAAAAATTATGCACCATCCGCCAGGGCAACGTCGGATAGAATTTTTCTGAATGGCGTTGGTTGCAATTATAGTTGTCACAAATTGTAGCACTATGCAGTAGACCACGACAAACACCTCTTGGTGGGTTGACAGGTTGCCGTGTCACGGGGAACGGGCCACTGCGCCGTCCACGATTTTGCATCCACCGATGGGTATATTTCAATTTGGGGGTAAATTTTAGAACACGCGCACAACGTGTGCCGGGGACGCGCGGCAACCAAACCGGTTTGACAAACTGCACCCCGCGCGTCCCCAGCACACTGCCCAAAAATTGAAATGCACCCTCCACCGATTATAACACAATGCGTGACGGGTGTTGTATTTCACAACACCCGTCACGCATTGAAAGCAAGCCTGCTAAACAAGCTTGCATTTTACAAACAAAGATTGTTGTTCACCCTTGCTAAAGGGGTTAATCGCTATTCCGGCGTCGCAAAAATCAAGCGACCAGCATTGGTCTGCAACACCTTGGTCACCTGGACCAATACTTCCTGGTTGAGAAAACGGCGACCATTTTCCACCACGACCATCGTCCCATCGTCCAGAAAGCCGACACCCTGGCTGGCTTCTTTGCCTTCTTGGATAATCCGCAGCGGCAATTCTTCGCCCGGCAGCAACACAGCTTTGACGGCATTGGCCAGTTCATTGATATTCAAGACTTGGATGCCTTGCAAACGCGCCACGCGGTTGAGATTGTAATCGTTGGTTACGATGGCCGCGTCCAGCGTGAGCGCCAGGCTGACCAATTTGTCATCCACCTGTTGGGTATCCTGCGGGTCCTGATCAATAAATTCAATTTCGACATTATCTGTGTTTTGCAAACGATCCAGCATATCGAGGCCGCGCCGACCCCGGTTACGGCGCAGCGCATCCGAGGAATCAGCAATATATTGAAGTTCATTCAGCACAAAGCGCGGCACAGAGAGAATGCCGGGCACAAAGCCGGTTTGCGCGATATCGGCAATGCGCCCATCAATGATGACACTGGTATCCAACAGCAATTTGGGCGTTTGGTAAGCGTTGCCATTGGCGAGTGCTTTGGCTGTGGTCGCACTGCTCCCACCCGAGGGACGATTTACGCGAAACAAACTGAGCAGATCTTCCTGCCGACTGACCGCAACGGCTGCACCCAAATAGCCAAAAATAATAACTAAGATTAAAGGCAAAACGCTGCCAAAGGGCGGTGGCAATTGGGCGATCGGGTAACTGAGCAGCGCGGCAATGATCAGCCCAATCAGCAACCCAATCGTGCCGGCGATCAAATCATTGGTGGGAATGGAACGTAAGTTGTTGCGGGCTGCTCTGGCAGGCGCAATGACCAGCCAGGGTGCCATGAGATAGCCGAGCGCGCCACAGATCAGCGTTGCCGGCACAAGATAGACCGCTGATTGGGTTGTCACATCGGTTGTTTGGGCCAGCGCAATGCCTAATTCCCAACCGATAAAACCATAAACCAGCGCGCCTAGCACTCGTAAAAGAGGCGTAAAACGCATTATATAATCTCCCACTCCGATAAGTTCACATTATATTAATTATATTAATTGCTCATTATCGCGCTCAACACTGTTAAGGTCAGTAGCACAATCTACTTTTGCCACGCTCTCATGCTAGAGAAACACAGCTTGTTAACTAAATGATTACCTTAACATGAATCCTTTCAAAGGCTGGGTAATACTAGTTTCATAGATTATACCGTATAGGCAGCGAATGCGCGTAGGGCTGTTTTGGGTGCGACAGGTTGTCTCTAGTAGATCCCGGCGTAAATAAGGTACCCTATTTTTACCATGATGTACACGAGTAACGTGCCTGATTAACTGCCGTGGTATCTACGCCCAACTGTACTAGCAAAGTGTCTATCCAAAGGATGAATGCACCTCTTGCCCATTACCCTTCTTTGGAAAGACGTATGGCGCTAGTACGCAGTTCCCTGGTAAAAGCATGACTGACCGTGCGCGTGGATCGGTGGCACGCATACTTGTCACCGCACCCTGAATGGCGGATAATACCAGTTGGTGATCAAGCTTGGCGAGCGCATTGCGCGCTTTTCTGACTGACTGTAACGGGATATGGGGTTGGCTATATTTATGAAACGACAACAAACGCTGGTCGGCGTATTCGCCCATCCAGATGACGAAAGTTTTGGCCCTGGTGGCACAATGGCACGCTATGCGGCCGAGGGCAAACAGGTTCACATTATCATTGCAACCGATGGCATCGCTGGCTCGGTGGAGGACCCAAAACATCTTGTCAGCCATGATACACTGGCCCAGGTGCGTTCGCGCGAGTTGTCGAATGCCACTGTCGCCCTGGGCGTGACGAGCATTTGGTCCTTACCCTATCGCGATAGTGGGATGCGCAACACGCCAGAAAATCTGCATCCCGACGCACTCTTTCAGCAGCCGATCGATGCGCTGGTGCAACAACTTGCCGAATATATCCGGCGGCTGCAACCCGAGGTGATCGTCACCCATGATCCCTTTGGCGGCTATGGGCATCCCGATCATATACGGCTCTGCGAAACAGTAACTGCGGCGTTTCACCTGGTGCGCAGCGAGGCGCAGCGTAATGGCAATGGCTATCCGGGGCCACAAAAGCTCTATTACACTGCCTTTGATAAACGGGTGCTCAAGCTGGTTGTCAAGTTCATGCCGCTGATGGGCCAAGATCCGACCGCGATTGGCCGCAATAAAGACATTAACTTGGTCGAGATTAGCCGCTGGGAAACGCCAGTCCATGCCGCGATCAATATCGAGCGTTATTTGCCGCAGAAGGATGCCGCCAGCCGCGCCCATGCCAGCCAGTACAGCGGTGGGCCGACCTTTGTGCGGGTGCTGCCGGGTTTTGTGCGCCGCCGGTTTTTGATCAACGAATCCTTTACGCGTGCCTACCCGGCACCCAATGGCGCAGTGGAGAAAGATCTGTTTGCCGGAGTGGTTTGATGGAAATTCACGAACAACTTTACGTGGGCGATATAGTAGAGATGCGCAAACCGCACCCTTGTGGCAGCTTGCAATGGGAAGTGGTGCGCGTGGGCGCGGATATTGGCCTGGTTTGTCTGACTTGTGGCCGGCGCGTGATGTTGCCACGCCGCCAATTTGCCCGGCGCGCCAAGCGCTTTCTGCGCCGCGGCAATCCAGTGTCAGACGCGCCTAATGGACAAACCATGTAAAAGTCAACCAAATAAGTCTGGTAATACACGAGGTAGGATGTATGACTTTTACGGGTTTTATCTAGTCGGAGGACAACGTATGAAGCGTACCGAATTAGTTGCCTATTTGGATGAGTTTCTGCGTATTGGCGAAATTCGCGATTACGGCCCCCAGGGACTACAGGTAGAGGGCCGCGATGAGGTGCAGCGCATTGTTGGGTTGGTCGATGCGCACCAGCCCTGTGTCGATGCTGCGCTAAGCCAGGGGGCTGATCTGATGTTGGTGCATCACGGTATCTTTTGGGGCGCGCCCAAACCCTTGCGCGACAGTTATGGTCGCCTGGTGCGCACCCTGTTCGACGCCAACTTAAATTTGTACGCGGCCCATTTGGCCCTAGATGCGCATCCCGAAGTGGGCAATAATGCCGAACTGGCCCGTCGCTTGGGGCTGGAAGTGATTGATTGGTGGGGCAATGCCAATGGTGTCAAGCTGGCCGCCCTAGCCACCGCACCCCACGGCACCAAGCTGGATTATCTGGTGGATCGCTTTGAACACAACGTCGGCCCGGTAAAGTTGGTGCAATCCTATGGCCCGCGCATTGTCCATCGCGTGGGCATTCTCAGCGGCTTTGGCGCACGCGAGCTCGAGGCAGCAATCGCGCTGGGTTGTGATCTATACATCACGGGCGAAACCAGTCACGCCCAATATTATGATGCCCAAAACGCCAGCATCAATGTGATCTATGGCGGTCACTATACCACCGAGACAGTGGGCGTGCAGGCGCTGGGCAAACACCTCCAGGAAAAATTTGGCATCGAGTTCGACTTTATCGATCTGCCAACTGGATTATAAGCAGCGCGCGTGAAATCGAGGGAGTGGAACATTTTGCTGCCATTGCTCGTTGAGTAAGTTGCTTTGCATCACGTCAAAGATGAAATGATGGATAGCATTGTAGTAAAGACTTTAGGCGCATTCAAAGCAATAAGGATCCAGCGCTTGCCCAACAAAATCATGCGTAGGGGCGGCTTGCAGCCGCCCCGCGTTTGGCTCGCTGCGAACGGGCGGCTGCAAGCCGCCCCTACTGCATACTT
>DAOTTR010000414.1:0-11097 GCA_034437715.1 Caldilineaceae bacterium | reverse complement strand
AAGTAAGACAGTGAATCAGTAGGACAGTAGAACAGTGTTTGTACTGTCTCACTGTCCTACTGATTCACTACTGATTCACCGGAGAATAGTATGGTTATTTCCGCCCAACTGTACTAGTACAGAGCGGCCTAAGGAAGACAGTAGTTCAGTAGGACAGTGAGTCAGTGGCTGTCTACTGTCCTACTGTCTCACTGGGCTACCATTGGTCTATTTACGCCGTCGTGGACTAGAATGATCGCCGGGATAACCTTGGCCGGTCCTCTAGATTGATATATTTGCGCGTGGAAATGGGGATTCAATAGACCTTATTCCGATTTAATTTTATACATTCGTAGGTGCGGTTTGTAACCGCACAGTCAGGATCAAACCAGCTTTGTGCGGTTACAAACCGCACCTACCAGAACCCCCATACCCTGTTTTGTCACCCAAAGAACAAATCGGCATAATCTCTAATGGTGGGCAGCAATTTCAGTTTCACCGTGCTTGATTTTTGCCGCGCGGCGTATGCGGGAGAGTCGCCTGCGCTCACTGCGCTTGTCAAATAGATTTTGATAGAAAGCTGCCAGCCCCACGCCACTGAGGCTGCCGGCGACCACGTCGCTGACATAATGGACACCGAGATAGACGCGGCAGAAGGCCACAAGCAGGGCCACCAAGTAGAAGGCCGGCCGCCAACGCGGATAATGTTTACTGAGCAGCCAGGCCCCAGCAAAGGCCGAAGCAGCATGGCCCGATGGAAAGGAGTGACGTTGTGGCGGGGCACCCACCAGCACCGCTTGCGCCAGTTGCGTGTAGGGCCGTTTGCGCCGAAAAAGTGATTTGAGCGGAAACTCGACTGTGGCACTAGCCAGCCATAAGACGGGTGCCACGCGCCGTATCGTGCGCGTGCTATGGGTATGCCCTTGTGCTTCATCGAAATAACTGGTAAGCAGCAGGCCAAAAAGCCAGCCATCGCCGCGATTCATAATTTCAGCAAACAACTTCATAAAGTTGTCGAAGTAAACAGGATGCGGCAAGTTATTGATCTTAGCAAAGAGCCAGTTGTCAACCTTTTGAAAGGTTGTCAATCGATCTTGCCAACGACGCCAACGGTTGGGTTTACTTGTAGGCATTGCAGGTTCCGTATTCACTTTCTTCTGAATCAAGGAGTATCGGCTACTACGCTGTAATCAAAGTTTTGATGGATTAGGAGGCGTACGTGTCTTATTGGAACGGATCTGGCTTTCTACCCACGGCATACCACGCAAAACTAAGAGAGCCATCAGCGTTACCCCACCCGCCAAAACAAATTGTTGTGTCGCTACGCTGACCCCGATGCCCGCCACAAAGAGTAACGAAGCAGCCGTTGTCAGCCCTTCCGTTGTGCTATTTTCACTATTGTTACTGCTACGACGAAAGATCGTGCCGGCCCCCAGGAAACTGACGCCAGCGATAATCGCTTCGAGCGTACGAATTGGATCTACCTGAATATAAGAATCATCAACCTGTAGGGTATTGACAATGACACTGCTCAAGCTCACCAAAAGCGCCGCAGCACCGCCGACTAACATGTGGGTGCGAAAGCCAGCCGGCTTA
The DNA here is from genome assembly GCA_034437715.1 of Caldilineaceae bacterium. GTDB lineage: Bacteria > Chloroflexota > Anaerolineae > Caldilineales > Caldilineaceae > JAHBVH01. The sequence continues at coordinate 9,522 of DAOTTR010000414.1, read as the reverse complement.
TCCGCCAGTTCACGGTCGATCCCAATCAATGCACTGAGGATCATCGCCAGAACAACATAGCCAACAATTTGAAGTTCGGAAATAATTTGAAGCTGAGAAAACATTTTCCTCTCCCAAAGTAAGCTCTGATTGAAAACAGTTGTTTTGGAACAACGAAGATCAGTTTGGTTGATCAAGACTCTTCTCGCCTGCGTTCAGCTTTTGGGCTGATTCGCACGTTACAAGCGGGACCGACGTTGAATCCACTCAAATTTCGTTTACGGTCTACTAGCGATCAAACACAAGTTGTCGCGTCATCAAGGGCATAAAGCTTTGGGCATGGAGGGTTGGCAGCCACGGGAGGGGTGCTTCTTTTTCCAATAGCTGGCTCAGGCCCACAATATAATTTGTATTATCTGCCCCTTGCAACCCAAGCAACGCGATGGTTTCCAAGACAGCATCGGCCGCGGCAGCTTCTACAGCAACGGTCTGTATAGCATGTCGATCATTAACCCAGAGTGAACCAATCTCTACCTGGCAATGATTCATTGTATAGTGACGACACTGTTTAGCAACTTGCGCGGCACGTAGGTGAGGATTAGGAATTATCAATTCTTCAAGAAATTGACGTGCGGTGTAATGACAACGGCGTAGCAATGGCGGATCAATTTCCAACCAGGCAAATAGAAATTCATGCAAAAATGCAGATGTGAGCGGAAAAGCAAATTGCAGATAGGGATGCCACCGCGCCAGCCCTTGATATTCATGCAGCAACACCTTTACATCGAGTTTATCGTCACATATTTTGATGTTGTAACGTTGATTCGTTGCCGAAAGAATATAGGTATGCAGCACTTCCTCACGCGTTGCGACCGGCGGCGAAGCACTGAGCGCGGCGACCGCGTAGCCAAAATCCTGGCCAAAGAGACGAAATTTAAAACGTGGGTTTGTTGGATGACTATTCATTTTTTTCCTATCTCATGAACCAAAAGCGTGGCTCGCGAGATTGTAGCCACACTATGTGCAAGGTACGATATGCCACGATACATTGCAAAGATATAAAGCACATTAGCCGCCCGTGCTGCTCAGCACAAAGATATCAGTTACACCATTGACATCAACGCTATATTCGCCAGGTGATGCCGCTTCTACATCCAAAGAAATGACCTCCTCGAATGGCACCAGGGCTTGTGTACATATCGCATCGGCTGGGCGTTGCGTTGTCAAAGTCACCTGAAATTGGTTGCCATCACGCGTAACCGAAGTTTCGGCAATTTGGGTACAGCCGTCAGCGAGGTAGCCGCGCACGATGACTTCGACCTGCACCGGCTCAGATTCGACGATGCGAATCTCTATCGCGCCTACCGCTGCTAAATTTTCCGTCGGTGTTTCCGCCAGCGGCGCTTCGCGCTGGGGTGTTGCCGTGGACTCTGTGCTGGGCATGGTCGCGTTGGGTGGTGCAATCGGCGTACAAGCGATCAAGATGACGACGCTGAAAAGTAACAAAGCGTGGGACACCCTCAAGTTCATCATTGCGCTTCCTATGGTGAAAGGTGAAAATGGTGAAAGGTGAAAATGGTGAAAACTTTAGTTGGAAAATTTTGCACTGCTTATTGCCACAATAACCAATGCGGAGCGTCAAAACGATGTACCAAGATATAAAAAAGGTATGCCCGAGGGCACACTTACCCGCTACTCGGTTAGCGCTCATGCTTATGTGCTTGATGCTACATGGCCGCACAAGCCGTTATAATGAAGACGCGTAAGAGCAAATAAAAAAGAGGTGGCCCTCTCCCACTATGGGAAAGGGACAGAGGCAACTAGAATCGTAGCTCAATTGTCGAGTAAATACTGTGTAAACAGCGTCGCATGTTGACGTTCACGAATATCTAGCTTGCGAAAAATGCTATGCACATGATTTTTCACTGTTCCCACTTCAATGATCAATGCTTGGGCAATCTCTTGGTTGCTGCGCGCTTGGGCCAGCAGATCCAACACCTCTCGTTCGCGGGGAGTCAGGTCATCCCATTGACCGCTACCTTTATTCTGCTCGCCATCCTGCAAAGTACGTTTTAGTTCAGCAATCCGCGTGATCAAAGCCGCCGCCACCGCGGGCGAGACAATAAATTCATTTTGTTCAAGGGCATGAATCTTTTTCACCAAATCAGTGACAGACTCATCTTCATACACATAACCAGCCGCGCCCTCTTCTACACACTGCAAGATAGCAACCGTGGATTGAATCAAATCGGTCACGAGTACTTTTACTTTGATAGGGGCTTTGGTATTCGCAACCGCCCGTACCAGTTGTAGAGCCGCGTTATTGGGTAATTTGATGCTCACTAGCGCCACATGACAAGAAGTAAATGCAGGGTGTGCAAGCGCAGTATGAATAGTATACGCACACCCCACAATCTGGATTTCCGGATCATCCTGCAGAACAGTAGTGATCACATCATTCATTAATCTGTGTTCATGCGCCAGAAATACACGAATCATGGACCATTGCACCCCTCACCCGCACCCTATAATAGCACAGGGTGCGCCTAGTACTACATTGTCTCACCATGAAGCCGGCGGATCACTGGCGGGAAAAGATTCCCACGACTGTTCATCTACGCGATCGCGCTCGTTTTCCTGACGAATCGATTCTTTGCGTTTTTTCTCGAATGGCGATAAGTCGATAGCTGATTGGCGATCCCACTGTAATTTGGCTAGGTAGGCCACTACACCCAAAACCGCAATCGCGACACCAAGCCAAGGCAAACGGCTAGCCAGGGGCTTGCGTTTTTGGATACCAATTTTTTCGCTAACCGCTGCCTGGGCCGGCTTGCCATAATCCTGCCAATAGCGTTCCAACTCGTTCAATGCTCGTTCGCGCGTATAGCCATATTGTTGTTGGATCTGACCAAGCATACGATCAAACTCACCTTCGATCCGGTTTCGGTCATTGTGGGTAAATTTCCCCCACTCCCGTTTTACTTCACCGCGTATTTGGCGCAATTTTCCTTGCCATGTGATCTGATTCATGACTTTCTTCCTTTCACAGCAGCATTACTTGCGCAACGCTGTACGCTAAATTGCTGACTTCGGAGGTAGGCGGCTTTGATTGGCGATTGCCACTTCATAGAAACCGCATACACAGAATAGTATAGCCTGCTCGACCATTTTTGTTATCTACAAAGGCATAAGCAATCGGTACAGGTAAGGATATAGTTTGATTTTCCCCTGAGTTCAATTTAAAAACCGGCGTTCTGCGATAGCATGCCGGGGACGAGCGGGGTGCCGTTTGTCAAACCGGTGTGGTTGTCGCTCGTCCCCGGCACACATTGCGCGCGTTCTAAAAATTTACCCTTAAGGCTATTCCAAGATGTAAACGAGCCACAATTCACGTAGGGGCACGAGGTGTGGCGGCAAGAGCGCTTCTGTACACCCATTGTTTTATCCCGCCACACCGCATGCCCGTACTGGATCATTATTTTTTGGGAATAGCCTAAAGTGAAATACACCCATGCAGGTCTACAGTTGGTCAGTCTCCGGCACACGGCTCATTGCTTCATCAAACGTCGGTTTTCAGGCTGATGTAAGTAGCGTGGATACTTATTTTTTTGGAATAGCCATAGACAAATCGGGGACTAAAACCTGAATTGCTTTGGGCAACACCTTGCAATGAATGGCCCCTTCGCCGATCAGATCACCATCGGCTTGGATGAGACAGGAAGGCGTAGGGCAAATCTCTATATCTTTTGCCTGCCAACAATGCAACAATTGGCGAAATTGTGTATCGCGTTCTTCGGTAGAGGTGTCATGCAAAACCGGGCCGCGCAAACCTAGCACCCCCCCCATAATTTCAAATAGTGCAGCAAGATTCGCCTGTTGCAGGACAATCACATCCAGTTGACCATCACTGATATCAACCGTGGGCAACAACTTGACTCCCGAAAGCCCCAAATTACCCGAATTGGCTACAATGCAAGTGACACCTTCAATCTCAACTTCTTTGCCGTCCAATTTCATGTGGAATTGGACGACCGAGGGTTGGCGCAGATTTTGCACAGCCGACATCAAATAGGCAAAAACGCCATAGCGGTCTTTTAGTTCACGCGTTGTTGACTCTACCATCTGAGCTTCTAGCCCAACGCTCAGGCGCAGCAAAAAGAAATGCCCATTGGCCTGCCCCCCGTCAATCCGATGTACTTTACTTTTCTCACCGACCGCCAGCTGACAGGCCGCGTGTAAATCGGCTGGAATGCCCAACTCAATCGAGATGACATTGCCTGTACCACCGGGCAAAATTGCCAATGGGACATCGCTGCCCAGTAAGCCACTGGCGACTTCGGTCACCGTACCATCACCACCATAGGCCGCGACAACATCTACGCCGCTCGCGACGGCAGCCTGGGCTTGGGTGCGCGCATCACCCGCTTTCTTTGTAATCGAAACATCCCAATCAATGTCCAAGGGTTGAAAGACATCGTTGAGCGTCGCCAATACTGGTGTATTCTGACCAGCCGCAGGATTCACAATAACTTGAATTCGCTTAATTGTGCGCATCATAATAAATAGAGATTATTCCGCTTTGTTATTTCGGCAACAAAACCAGATGCAATTGTTCTTGTAGGTGCGGTTTGTAACCGCACAACCGCGGTCAATGCCGAATTGTGCGGTTTGTAACCGCACCTACGCATGCACAAAATTAAATCGGCATAAGGTCTAATAGGTCTAATGACAGAATGATAGGAAGTGATAAATGCTCTAGCCACCGCTGCACGCACCATTTTGCACGCAGCGGTGGCTATGTAGTATAGCGTGGTGGGCTATTCCCAAGAAATACGCGTTGCACCCGCGTGTTGCAAGGCACGCGCAACCTGCTCGCGATATTCGTGCGCCACCTCAACAATGATGGCCGTAGCACCATGCGCAATGCCCTGGGCATAGAAATCAGCCGCAACACCGTCTACACCATCATCTTCAAGGATATTTTCCTCTGGATAGTTAGTATGCGTTACCACACCAGCAGGGATTCCTGCTGTGGTAGCCTGACCAGTCGTGCCCGCCAGCCACGCCACAGCAGGCATTATGCGTGCTACATCGTCCCCTTCACTGAGCAAATCCCAAGTAAGGTCTTCGATCTTCAGCTTGGCTAAGTGATCGGTAACCGCTTCGGTCACTTCATCATCGGCGAGCAGAGCAGCAATTTTACTCATAATTGTTCTCCTTTGTATTTTGTATGATCCGTACGTCGCGTTGTAAACGCGACCGACTAACCATCTACGACTAGGGATGCATCGAATCGATGCGCTACAAACAGCATAGCTAGACTTGGTATGCGCGGCTATGGGCATAGATATAGAGAAAGGATACACTTAAAAAAAGCAGCGGGCGTTGGCGATTGCGCAGCTACGCGATGTGCCTATTCGCGCAGATACGTAATCGCCAACTTCGGTTACCTGCATGGCGAATCCTACATATAAATGCATCAACATTGATGGCGGGGCACATATATGATATGATTATGCTATGATCAGCCACAGAAGCGTACCCGTCAACCCAGTTTTTCTGGGCCACACGGCAGGTGTTATCGGTTAAATCTTCTCATCTATGCTTTGTTCTGTTTGAAAACGCGAAACAGTGCGCTATGATGTAAGAATACGCAGGCTTATGGAACAGGCACTGCGCACCAGCGCGGCCCGTTTCCGAGCCGCGCAAGAGACATTCTGGCGCATTATAAAATTCCCGACCGAGGAGCGAACATGGCCGCACCTTTAATTGATCTATTGCTGGTCGAGGATGATGAAATCGATCGCGAAGCAATCCGACGACATCTTGGCACCGAGTATCGGGTGCATGAAGTCGCGACAGGGCAGGAAGCGTTGAAGCATTGCGAGGCGTTTCGTCCGGATTGTGTGCTGCTTGACTACCGGCTACCCGATGGGGATGGTCTGGCCTTGCTGCCCACTTTTTTGGAACGATACATCCCGGTGATTGTAACCACTGGCGTGGAAAGCCCAGAGGTGATTGTCGAAGCCATGCGCGCCGGCGCGCAAGATTATCTGGTCAAAAGCCAGATCACCCGTACATCGCTTACCCACGCCATTCATCAAGCCACCGATAAAGTCGCCTTGATGCAAGCGGTAGCCAACAAAAATCATCAACTGCGCGAGCTGGCTTCGGCACTCACATTGGCCGAACAGCGGGAACGCCAACGGGTTTCACAGGTGCTACACGATCACGTTCAGCAAATGTTGCATGGCATTCAATTGCGCACTCACCTGCTCATTCTCGATGCACCGCCCAACACCCATCCTGGTTTGCAAGAACATCTGGAAGCTATACAAGCGCTGACAGAAGAGGCAATTCAGGCGACGCGCACACTGACGGTTGAATTGAGTCCCCCGGTCCTGCAACGCGAAGGACTTAGCGCGGCTTTTCGCTGGTTGGCTGATCACATGGCAGAGATGCACACGCTTGATGTTGATCTGGAAATCCAGGACGATTGCCAATCGTACAACAGTGAGCTGTCTGTACTGCTCTTTCAGGCGGCGCGCGAATTGTTGTTTAATGTCGTCAAACATGCAGGGATCAAACGAGCACAGTTGAGTTTGCAGGAAAAGGATGATATGGTAATTGTGTGCGTCCTCGACTACGGCATTGGCTTTGATACGGCGAATCGCGATCGCCCGCGCCGCAAAATCATTGGCTTTGGCCTGGCCAGTATTGAGGAGCGCTTGAATCTATTCGGCGGGCAAGTTGCGCTTACGTCGCAACCGGGCAAAGGCACATCGGTTACGCTGACTGTACCCAAAGTCCTCAAGTTTTGGACAGAATAGACCGAGAAGTAGACAAGGCAGCCATGTATAATCTCATGTATAATATTTTCATCATTGAAGATCACCCCATAATCCGCCAGAGCTACGCGCTGCTGTTAAACCGCACAGAAGACATGATCATCTGTGGTGAAGCCAGTTGTGCCGAAGATGCATTACACCAAATTCCGGCTTGCGCGCCCGATATTATCTTAGTGGATTTCTCATTACCGGGCATGAACGGCCTGGAATTTGTCCAACTCCTACAACAAGAGCAACCAGGATTGCCCACGGTTGTGATCTCCGGCCACCAAGAAGAAATCTTTATCGACAACATCTTAGCCGCAGGCGCAACCCGCTATATTGTCAAAGAAAGAGCCGCGCAATTCCTCGTAGAGACCATCCGCCAAGTAATGAACAAAGGTGATGAACAAAGGTGATGAACAAAGGTGATGAATAGTTAACCTTTTATAACGATTCCGCCGTGAACGCCGCCATGTCAGTGACAAGTGAATTGCTGCTGCCAGGGTGGCGGCGCGCCCAGAGGTGAAAATCGCTGCTACGCCAACGTTAAATTCGTGTTGAATGAATTCAACACCTGCGACGGCAAACGCGTTTAAACACGTTTCCTATCCCAGGCTCTGAATTCATTCAGCAGGTGATGCAATTTAACGTTGGCGTAACTACCAAGCCACCCCACCTTTTGGTACAGGCGGCATGTGCAGCCAACCTCCTCCAGTTTTGGGGAGGGAACTGTCCCGCTAGCAACGGTTCCCTCTCCTTTTCACTAACCCTTACCCACAAGTTGACAGTAGGCAAGGCGTGCCGGGGACAGCCTAGCGGCATGACGGACGGTACTACGCTATGTTTTTGGGCCCTCCCTGGCACCCAAAAATGTGGGTAAAGGGTAGCCCTTTTCAGGGGCGGCTAGGGAGGGGTTAGTCGTTACCTAAGGCGCTTGCAAAGGAATAAGGATCCAGCGCTTGCCCAACAAAATCATGCGTAGGGGCGGCCGCGCCGCCGCCCCGCGTTTGGCTCGCTGCGAACGGGCGGCGGCAAGCCGCCCCGACTGGGCTGGTTGTTTCAGCTAGTTTTATACCCACTGGGTTGGAAGACAAAGTGGCAAACTTTACCAGATCAAGTAGAATAGACCTTATTCCGATTTAATTTTGTGCATGCGTAGGGGCGGTCGAGGCCGACTTGTGCGGTTACAAACCGCACCTACAAGAACCATTGCACCTGGTTTTGTTGCCGAAATAACTTACCGATACTGGCACAGGTATGACTACTGTAATTTCAAACTTCAGCAATGTTCTTCTGCGATGACGTAGGAGAAAAATGAATCAAATCAGTAGATTTGATGCGTTGTATCCATAGCAATGGTAAGCCGAGGCGGCGCATTTGTGTAAGCAGGCCATGAAGCATAGCCCGATCGCGCATATAGCCAACGAGTGTGGTGATATTGCCTTCATGTTGGATCTGTAAGTCGCTCAGTGGGGCGGACAAGGATTGTTCAAGCACGCCTTTGACTTTGATCCGATAATAAGCACCCGGCATGGATCTGTGATGACCCAGTGAATCCCGATTCATCAAAACTTCTCCTTGTGTGAAAATGACCTAATGACGCGGTCTTATTGATCCAACCGTCTACCACCACAAGCCAGCAGCCGTCAGCACACGGCGCACCGTGTTCGGACTCATGGTCAATCGTTCTGGGTGTCGATCAGAAATCTCGCGTGCGATTTGCCATTTGCCCCACGTAGGATTGCGTTTTTTCATAGCAACAATCTCTTCGGCAATTGTCTCTGGCAAGGTATTCGCAGGTGCCAGAAATTGCCGCTCTTCAGATAACCCGGCATCGCCATGCGTTAGAAAGCGATCCTTCCAATAGTAGAACGTGGAACGACTCACGCGGGCAGCAGTACAGGCTTGCTCAACATCACCAGTCTTTTCCCATACCTTAAAGAGATGTAAACGTTGTTGTACAGTCGTTTTTGGATAATAAACGCGCTTATTCATTTTCCCTCCATAAATCTGCTGTGCTAAATAAAACCCCGAAACGTCGTATATACTATCCTGTGTATTGTCGAGTACACTGGCACGTAAGCTTGGATCGTTCGTAAAGATTTTACTCTTTCCCCTCTACAAGATTTATGAACTATATTCATCGCAAAAGCGCCGCAAAAACGTCGTTTATCCTCCTTACAATGCAAAACCATCCTTTTTATGTAGGTATTATGCTTACAAAAAGGTTCTGACTTGCAAATTACAGTACTGTAATTTATACTAAAGTTGATTTCTAATCCTGTCAGCCTACTCACTCTCCTGGGCCTTCTGCTAACCCTATTTCGACAAGCGGTATATGAACGAACACAACGGTGTATTTGAGAAGAAACACCACATCTTTTCAATAAAAAGTGGAGAAACTAAGTTTTTTGATTGCGCGTGAGCTTTGTGCTGTTCAGTGTTAAAAACTTAGTCATCGTCCAAAATTAACTTAACAATCTTCCAGGAAGCGCATAACCGACCAGATCGACTTTTTGACAAGCTTCCTGGAAGATGAAATCTACAAGTTATTTCTGTGCGATGACTTTTAGTAGATCCCGGCGTAAATAAGGTAGGCTCAACCGGATCTCATGTGGTTGACAGCGTCGAATCAATTCGACGCCTGCTATGCCAAACCTGCTTAAGCAGGTTTTTCGTGGCAGCCGCCGGTTTCAACCGGTGGTATCCTTGT
>DAOTTR010000413.1:0-6062 GCA_034437715.1 Caldilineaceae bacterium | reverse complement strand
ATCGAAAAAGTGAACTACATCCAGCCCAGTTCGCGCATAGCCCAGGGGGCGTTCCATACTTTGACCATGCGCGCGACTTTGTTCTCATCATTCATGGTCAAAAAATAGACATAGTGGGAATGAGTTTCTTGATTGGTCGGCGGCACCGGGCCTTCTTCCCCCGTGTGTTTGGCATGATAGGTGGCAAAGAAAATGGCGGTGCGCGTCTTCTCGTCATAGGCCGAGGCATGGAGGTCATAGGTGGCACCGGGCGCGGTCACCGTCGCCAGGCCGTACATCCACTCACAATAGGCTTCGATGGTTGTGATCTCAGCCAGGGGTTCACTCTGGGCCGTGAAGGGTGCGTCCTCGGCCACGTATGGTTTACAGCCTGCCCAGCCGGCCGGTGCTTCACAGGCGACAAAGAATTTGGTCGCGTTCTCGAAAGCAGTCATGTTGTTCTCCTGATTTGAATGGTTGTGCTTGCGCTGTCACAATTGCGGCCACTGTCACGTAGGTTATAACAACAACTTACAGCAACTCCACTTCGATGCGCGTGCCGTTAACTGTAACTAGACCATCGAAGGGACTTACCATCGGCTGGCCGGCCAGGTCATAAGCCTTTGCTACGCCATGTCCGGTATAATGGTTGGCGTCTACCATCTGAAGCGCAAGGCGTACTTTGACCTTCCCAGTAGCCTGGCCACTATCATCGAAGATGTAGCTCCAGAAGGTCACAGGATAGTGGTCGCCGTTGTGCTGCCAGACGCCGGAATTGGTCTCCTTGAAGGAGTTGATTTCAAGAAAGTTACCATCGGCGAAGAAGGTGTATAATCCTTCAAAGCCTTGCAACATGCAGTCAATTTTAATCGCTGTCTGCCATACACCGATAATTGGTTGCGTTTGCATGTGATTGTCTCCTGATAGAGGTTAGGTGAACAAATTAGCTCGCTAGTTGCGTTGGCCGAGTGAGGTTCATGCACAGGATCGGAGATCAGCCTAACTGAATCTCCGGCGCCACTTCCGAATTCATCAGTGATGCCCCGCCATCGGCATAGATCACCTGCCCCGTGATCCAGCTTGCATCGGGTGAGCAGAGCAGCGCGGCCACGTTGCCAATGTCGGCGGGGGTGCCCAGGCGTCCCATGGGCGTCCAACCGCCGCCATGCCAGTTGCGCTGCAAGTTTTGTACCACTTCGGGCAGGCTGTTTAAGACGCTGTCCTCGGTCCAACCAGGGCTGATGGCATTCACGGTGATGCCGCGTTTGGCCAGCGCCACCGCGAAGTAGCGTACTAACGCTTCCAGCGCCGCCTTAGCCGCGCCCATGGCCACCCACGGTTGCAGGCCACCAGTGACGCCGCCGGTGGCATAGGTGAGGGCCAGAATCCGGCCACCATCAGCCATGAGCTTGGCCGCCTCGCGGGCGCCCAGCAGAAACGCCTTGGCCTGCGAATCAAGGGCGCTATCCCATTGTTCCAGCGTAATTTCCAGCGGTGGGTAGAAAAAGGCCGCGGCTTCTGGGCGAGCGTTGCTGACAAAGATGTCGAGTTTGCCAAACTCGGCCTGCACTGTACTAAACAGCCGGTGAATGTCAGCCGGCTGACTGACATCGGCTTGGATGATAAAGCCATCGCCGCCCTTTTCCCGCACCTGTGCCAATGTACTCTTGGCCGCTGCTTCATTGACCAGATAGTTAATGGCTACATTGGTGCCATTTTGCGCCAACTTGAGCGCAATCCCCTTGCCGATGCCGCGTGAAGCACCGGTGATCAGTGCAAATTTCCCATTTGATGCCATCCTTGCCTCCTTGAAGGTATATTGCCTACCCTATATCCTCGTCAATCGTCACCCGGTTTTAGGACTCGGCCCATCTCGCCTAAAGCCGCCACCGGATCGGACAGATGTTCCAGTTTAAAGTTTTATCGTGTGAAGCCACCAATCGATGTCACGAAGCGTGCGCCCAATTCACTCAGGGCATTTGTGGCTTCGTCGGTCGGATCGCCATAAACAACCAGACGCGTGGGCTGGGCCGCCGCCAAAAAGCGCTCCGCAAATTGTTTACCGAACGTCGCCAAATGCGCCATGACCGCCGCCGAATGCGCATACCGCTCGTAGAGATGACAACTGGTGCCATCCGCGCTGATAAACCACTCGTAGTTCAGCGCAGCGGGTTCATTGGCCTGCGTGGTTTCCACCATTTCGTGCATTAATGCTTTGAAGGTGTCAAGCGCGCCTGGCTGAATCGCAACTTCAAGCACCCAAAAGATCGCCTTGCTTATAGATACATCTCTCCTTTTCATAAACGGGCTTTCGCTCGTTCAATAGATGATTACTCAACAAAAATGGCTGCGCCAACGAGACCACCTTTACCAAAATGGATAATCCCGCCACATGCTGGTAACAGTGTACAGGACGGGTGGCGACGGCGCATCGGTACATGTACCTATCTCGATACCTATTTATGCAACAATAGCTACGTACTTAGGGCGGAGTCAACGCAGGTATTCTATGAAATGGTAGACCCCACAATGTTGACCAACTGGCTGTTCGCTTGGTTAGCATAGGAGACGAGCAGACCGCCGCGGCCTCGATTGGTGGCAATCCCCGTATTCTCGATCAAGAGTTGCTGTCCGTTCCAGATGCCGCCCCCGGAATTACAAGGAAGCAGTTGTCCAGAGTGATATTAATCGGCCCATCGGGATCACCGGCCAGGCTCTCGATCATGATGCCGTCACCCGCAGGAATTCGTTTAGCAAAGCGCCCCATTGATCGACGTCGCTGTCAAGCACTGGTAAACATGGCATGTGACTCGCCATAGCCCTGGGCTTTGGCGACTGCTTGCGGATGCTGCATAGCAATGGTGTGCCAGAAGCGCAAACTGGCGGCCATTGCCACGAGTTGCCCAATCAATTTTAGGAACGTGCGCCGATCAAGCAGGTGATGAAGCATGAGCATCATACCAATCCCTTAACGTCGAATAATGCCCCTAGCAACTAGTCACGCCGGCGGGCGACAAAGCCCACCTCGTCATGCAGATCCGGCAGCGATGTCAGCAGGTTTTTAGATTGGCTGTTGACCAGACACAGGCCGTTCCATCTTTGCCGGTGGTGATACTGTGGGAATCCATATCGGCAGTTTTAAGTCTCACACGCGCGCCGTGTTATCCTGTAGCGCCACGATAATACTTGTTCCGTGCGGTTTAACCCTACTCTGCCTTCCCCCTTTCTCCTAGACCCTTTACGCACCTTTTTGGTGGAAGAAGCACATCATATCTTTCAGTTGGAAATTGTCAAACTGATCGGTGTCGCTGGCGCCTGGCCAGGTCACTGCTTGAATTTGGATTTCGTTGCTGCTGTCGTGTAAAGTGTTCCCACTCATCGGACTAGCGGGAGCATTTGGAAGCTCTGGTAGATTGAGTTAACTACTCGCGCCAGTGGACGACTGTCTCCGCAATAAGGAAGTTGTCTTCACCTGCATGACGTTTGATGGTTAATGTGTTGAGCCCCTGCTTGAGGATACCACCAGGAATGGAACGCATGCGGGTCTGCCAGCGATCAGCGCCTGAATGCTGCACTAAATCACCACCAGGCAAATCCTTGCCGTTGATCTGCACCTGATGAGCTTTATCATCCACATCAAACGAGTTAATAAGGATGTAGCCGTCAGTCGGTGCGCCATCAATAGTGAAGTTGACATTCTTTAGACTGCCGACAAACGGTAGTGATGTGCTGATGTCACTTGCAGTGTCGCCAAAGTGAGCATCGACACGAACGACCGCAAAATCTGATTGAGTTGCCATAATAGTTGTTCTCCTTTTACACTGAAATATGTTACCAAACGCGCTATCCATTAGCGTGCTGATAGCAGTGTACAGGTTTAGCTGCGACGATTTGTGTAAAATCACATAGCATCGCCATCTTTATTACTCCTTGTAAGAACAAAATCGACCGCTCACACGTTGTTGACCACACTAGGTTGCCTGAAAAAAAGGTGGCTCGCTAGTAGAGTCACCTTTTTTTCAGGCAACCTACTACATAAACCAGATCAAAGTCGCACAAATAAACGGGGGACTCACACCGGTGATAAGGGCGAAGTTAAAATGCTTTGTCTATAAGTTTCGAAGGCGAGTGAGCCGGATAGGTGGAGTTCGCGTCATTCACTGCTGCGCTGGAACGATTTCGTATCCCGGCGTTAGTTGAAGATCCCGATATAGTTCCTGGAACAGGCGCTCATGAAGAGTCCCCTTTGCTTGTGGAGTGAGCAGATGGGGCGGAATCGCATCGATGGCATCACCGACCCATCGGCGTACGTCACCGGCTGTAATCTTTTGGCCGGCCTTGATTGCCTGATTCCACTTTGGAATCCAGCCGCGGTCAAATGCCTTATGTGTTTCTTTAGGCAAGTATGTGGTAAGCGCTCGGAGCGGGCTGTAACCAGGGATGAAACGGCCTATAGCTTGAGGAACAATGTGGGCTGCCTCGGTATCGGTGTACTGCAGCGCCTTCTTTACGGAAGGTGCCGTTCCGTATGACTGAAAGCCCAATCGCCCTTCGCTTGGTTGAACTAGCCCTTCTTCTGCCGCGGCCACTGCCGTGGCACGCGCCGACTGACGGCGAGTTTTGCCCGTAAGTCCTGTTGGGCTCGCCCCTGCACCGCCGAGCGCTGTGGTGGGCGGCGGCCCCTGCTGTGGCGCCGGCAGCGGGTGGGGCGACGGCATCACTGAAGAACGGGCGGATTCAACAACCACAGGCTGTTGAGGTACGCCCCTCAGCACGGGGCTAGTGCCCCTGCTTGCGGTTCCTCTGCTGACGACCGGCGCAGCCACTGTAACCTCCTGAGGGGCGACCCCAGACGGGCTACGCACAGCAGATCCTTGAGAGGTATGCAATTCTTGACGGGCTGGTCTACCACGACTAACACTGAGGGCCATCCCGGCCACGCTCCCCGCCTGCGACATCGTCTCGGCCATGGTGGCCAACTCCTCCAGGTTCGCACCCCGCTCGGCCGCTACGTACAAGCCTGCCGCGGTCAAGAGCGTGCCGAAGGGGCCTCCTGACTTGACGCCCTCGGCGCCGCGATTGTAGGCCGCGAAATCCTTCGCGGCTTGTCGCTCACGATTCTTCTCAAACTTGGGCATCTTCTCCAATTCCTGCTCCTCGTGACGCCTGAGTTGCGCGAGCAATCTGCCTACCTCGTCTGCTTTCGGCCCAGCAGTCAGCCATGGCTGGCGGTACGTCGCCTCGAACTCGGCGGGAGGCATCCTGGCGTGGTCTTTGACAAATTGTTCCAAACGCCGTTTTTCGCCGGGTGTCAGGGGTGGAGGCCGTATCTCCCCCGGTGCGCGCTGGGGGCCTGACGCAACGCCGTTAGCTGGATCCGCTGTTCCTCGCTCGCTCTTCGCCCGGTCGCCCACTGCCCGCGCATGTTCTCCTATACCCCTTGTAAGTTGCTTGACATCATCCGGCATTTTCTTCTCCCCTTACGGCAAGGCGCAGTTAGATCAAATATCATCCGGTGCCACGATTACACCTGTTCCACCCTCAATCACAACTTTCTTTTCAATCGTCGGATCTTCTCGCTCGCCCTCCAGCAACCGCGCAGCCATTCGGACATTCTCGAACTCCATGGCGCGGACTTCTGCCTGGACCTTCTTCACATCAACCACGCGGTGGAACAGCTTGAAGTCCTCCAGGATCGGATGCGCGCCGGGCAGGGCTTCGATGAACAAGGAACCGGTTGGCACAATGATCTCCTCGCCATCGCTGCCGGGTTTAGTAAGGAGGCGCCGGTAGATTTCCCTCAGCCCCGGCAGGAGATCTTGAAATTGTCTCTTCGAGAGCTTATGTTTTAGACAGCAAGTATACTTAACCAGCTCCTTGATCGTCCAGTCGCCAAGCGGGTCGGGGTCACGCAGCCCCATGACTGGGTCGAGATAAGGAGACATCATGAAATCGGTAAGCACATTTGACTGCTTGAGCGGAAACATCATGTAATTGCCTTTGAAACCGAGCAAATTGTCCAAGTCGGCAACTTCCGCCAAGGTGTCGTACTCATCAAGATTTGGGTCAAGGTTACAGTGGGC
>DAOTTR010000412.1:0-23817 GCA_034437715.1 Caldilineaceae bacterium | reverse complement strand
TCGAATCAATTCGACGCCTGCTATGCCAAACCTGCTTAAGCAGGTTTTTCGTGGCAGCCGCCGGTTTCAACCGGTGGTATCCTTGTCAACCACATGGATTCCAAATGAGCCAAAATTTTCTCATCAAATCTCTGTCAACGAATTTGGGGAACGGATGAAACGGATTCTGCCAAACCCATCCGTTCTCTTTAGCTGGTCTGAGAAGGAATTTCATAGTAGGTGCGGTTATAAACCGCACCTACGCATTCACAAAATTAAATCGGAATAAGGCGCTTTCAAAGAAATAAGTATCCAGCGCTTGCCCAACAAAATCATGCGTAGGGGCGGCCTTGCCGCCGCCCCGCGTTTGGCTCGCTGCGAACGGGCGGCGGCAAGCCGCCCCTACTGCATACTTATTTCTTTGCAATGGCCTAAGGTCTATTTCATCGAAACCATCCGTTCAATTCGTGCCCCAAATCCGTTGACAGTGTTTTTATGACGCGCGCAGCCAGCCAGCATCCAACGCCTGCTGCCGTGCAGCTTCCAATGTGTTCAAAAATTCATCAATTTGATCCGGGTTGCGCAAGAAACTACCGAGCGCCGGATCGATTAGCGGCCACATGGTGGTGGGCAAACTGAGCACATAGGGCGCAACAAAATCTGGCGCGTCACCCACAAGCGCGCGGCCTTGTTGTACGGTGGCCGAAAGCAGTGCGGGATCAATATCATTGCGGGCAGGGGCCCATGTCGCGCCCTTGCCCAGGTGTTGGGCCATGATCGTCTGGCCCTCTTTGGAGCCCAGATAGGCGAGGTAGGCGAGCGTTTCGGGCAGATGGGCACCCGTATTGGGTGCCATGTAGCCGAGGGTCATCACCACTTCGGCGGGCGCGGTGGCTGGATCAATGGTGGGGAAGCGAAAAAAGTCGAGTTCCGCATGAAATTTGTCAGGCAGGGCCGTCATCCAAAAGGGACTGACCAAGGTCATGGCTGCTTTCTGCCCATCCATCAAGCCCCCATCATCGCGCACGAGCGCCGTGAGGCTGCGGAAAATATCCACGCTTTCGGGTCGCGCCACCACATAGCCATTGCCCAGCAGTTGGCTCCAAAGTTCTACCGCCGTGCGCACGCGGCTATCCGTATAGGGAATTTGCCCTTGTACCAACGCCCGATGAAAGTCGGCCCCATTGAGGCGCATGTTCAGATAGTCAAACCACATCATGGTCAGCCACGTATCCTGGCCCGCCAGCGAAAGCGGTGTTTCACCGTTTATCAGCAAAGTGTCACACACGACCATGAATTCATCCCAGGTGCGCGGCGGTTGCAGATCGTATTGGGCAAAAAGGGCGCGATTATAGTAGATAGCGCTCCAGGCGTAGCCAATCGGCAGATAATATTGCTTGCCTTCATAGGCGCTCAACGTTTGCAAGCCCGTAGGAAAAGCCTCGCCCAGGCCCGTCTCCGTCCAAAGCTCGGTCAGGTCTAGTACCTGATTCTGTTGGGCGGCTTGGGTGAGAAAGGCATAGGCCCCGCTCAACAGAATATCGGGCGGTGGCGATTGGGCGAGATAGCTTTCGGGTGCTTGACTAAAGGTTTGGCGGGTGAAGCTAATATTGGGTTCATTGGTCTGAAATTGCGCGATTGTTTGGTCCGCCGCCGCTTCCCAGGCACTGCCCATGTCCGTCGAAACGATAGTAAGGGTGACAGGTTCGCGCGCAATCGGGGTTGGCGTCGCCGCGCCGCCACACTGGGTTGACAAAAGCAGCATAACCAAAAAACAGAGGCGCGTCGGCCACTTGGATACCTTGGGTACTAGGTGCATAAGTTCTCCTATACTGTACAGTTTTGGACGCAGATCATCCGGTTGCCCACTGGGCGCGGGGTTCTCATCCAGAGCGTGCGGAACCAGCAATCCTTCCCACTATACCGCAAGACATACGCTTTGGGAATTTGAACTTTTGGGGTTGGTCGATTATGCTATGCCCAGCAATTGTTATCAAAAATAGAGAAAGTAACGATTCAGCCGGGAACGTGATTGGCCTGAATCGTACGCCAACGTTAAATTCGTGTTGAATTCATTCAACACCTGCGACGAGAAACGTGTTTAAACACGTTTTCTATCCCAGGCTCTGCATAAATTCAGAGCAGCAGGTGTTGAAATTTAATGTTGGCGTAATCGTTACTAGAGAAATTCGTGAACAACCCATGAACAACGATGTCGCCGATCAACTGCAAACGAGCTATGATCGCCTCTGGCGCAACTTTGCTTTGCTCGACGCGCACGAGGTAGAGACGAGTCGCCTGGCAGGTGGCTGGACGCCCAAAGGGTTGCTGGCCCATATCGCCTTTTGGGATGACTATCAGTGGCGGCGCATGGAAGCCGCGCGCAACGGCACTTCTGCCCAAGCTGGATTTCCGCGCCCACCCTTGGATAATGATGAACGCGTCGTAGCGGATGAAGCGCGTCCTTGGGAGGAAGTTGTCGCCGCGGCGGATGCCGCGCGCCAGGCGTTGATTGCCTTTGCCCGGTCGCTGGATGGCGCAGCCGTTGCCCAGGAATATCCCGAAGGCGCAGACACGCTATCGCTATCGACGTTATTAGCACACATGGTGCGCCATACGCAACTGCATACCCAGGAGTTGACGGCCTATGTCGGCTCCATGCAACGCTGGTCGCGTGCCGCGTTGCGTGCGTTTCTCGGCCACCAGCACAACAACCTCATGGATGGCCTCAGCGGGTTGACCGAAGCCACCCTATTGGCAACCCCAGTCTGTGGCATTTGGTCGATTCGCGATGTGTTGGCCCATGTCCTCAGTTGGAACGAATTTGAATATATTGTCCTCACGGGCTGGCCAGAAGTTGCGCCAGCCAAAATTGAAGCCTGGCAAGGGGTTGACGGCATTGATGCCATCAATCGACGCTTGATGGCGGCGCGCGCCGACCGCAACATGATCGACATTTGCGATGGCCTGATGACCCATCACCGGCGCATCTTGCGCGCGTTTGATCGGGCCAGCGATGCGCAACTGCGCACTGTCAGCAAGTATAATGGCCGCGAGGAAAGTTCGCTCGCGGCCTTCTTCTACCGTTTCGCGCTGCACGAGGCGCGCCACGCCGAGGATATTTGGCACTTCCGTGCCGGTGAGTAAGCGACAATCCCTCTATGCGAATTTTTGAAACACCCCACGCTTTGGCAAGTTGGCTGCAAGCGCAGGGCATCAACACAGCAAGTTGGGGCCAGGGCGCAGCCAAGTCGGTGGCCGACTTATGGCAAGAAGTCCAACATGCTGAATCGACGTTCTATGACGAAGCCCCATTGCGCCGTGTGCGTGTCGTGGAATTGCTGGTGTTGGACGATAGCAACCGCCAGTTGATCGAGGCCGCGCAGACCTTGGTAACGGGCCAAGTACGCCATCGCAATCGGCCCCCTTCGGAAAAAA
The DNA here is from genome assembly GCA_034437715.1 of Caldilineaceae bacterium. Taxonomy (GTDB): domain Bacteria; phylum Chloroflexota; class Anaerolineae; order Caldilineales; family Caldilineaceae; genus JAHBVH01. The sequence continues at coordinate 20,400 of DAOTTR010000412.1, read as the reverse complement.
TGCACCCAACGGAAGATCCGTTTACCGCCGCGCGCCGCTGTTTGATCGAAGAGTTGGGGGTTGAAGTCAGCGCGATTCGCATCGAGCCGACGCAATCGATTGGCGAGCGCCAGGAATATATAGAATCTGCTTCCTATCCTGGGTTGGCGACAGAATTCACCTTTTATCGGGTGACAGCCCAGGTTCACCACCTACCCACGACCGCATTTACCACCCGCAACGCCGCCCATGCCCACGGCGATCCAGTTGTTGCGCACGAATGGCATTGGCAAGCATACCCGCCCGCGCGGGTAATCGCGCAGTCCGCGATTTAATTCCCAGTCACCGTTGCCCATAGGCCAAGCTGAGTTCCGCATGAGCCGTAATTTTGAGATAGGAACCGCGCAATTGTTCATCGTTGATTTTGGCGGCGCGCTCTTGTAGGATGGTATACCCCAGGGTCAAAATGGTTGCCGCCCGCACATCTTGCAACGCAGTCAAGACGCGATAACAGGTAAGATAGACCCGAATCAGCTCGACAATGCCAGCATAGGTTTGCGGCCCAAGATGAGGCGTGATCTCATCGATATAGGCCTTGGCTTGCGCAAGGGTGCCGCGCAACAGCGCAATCTGTGCCAGCCCAGCCAACGGTTCTAATGCTTGTGTCTGCTGCCCCGCCTGACGCCGCCCCAACAGGCAACGCTGATAAGCGGTGCCAGCTTCATCCCAGTGGCCAAGCGCGGCCAAAGCATGGCCTAGGCACAGGCGCGCATAGGCCTCTGTATCGCGCTCCCCCAGTTCAATACTGAGTTTTACGGCCTGCTGGCCATACTCGACTGCTTTCTCATTATCATACGATTGATGACAGGTCAGTGCGAGATTGGCTAAAATCAGCGCCTCGGATTGGCGGCCACCGACCATGCGCCGCAACAGCAGCGATTCTTCAAAATAGTGCTGCGCGGCTGGATAATTGCCCAATTGATTGGCCAATGCCCCCAAATTGTTCAGGGTGAGCCCAATCGCCGGGCGATTGCCAATCAGGCGATACTCGTGCAGACACCGCTCGTAATAAAGTTGAGCTTTGGCATAATCGCCGGCAAACAAGGAGAGGCGCGCCAAGCTGTTATAAGCCGCTAGTTCGTTGACTAGATCACTATTGGCGCGGTAGAGCGTAATCGCTTGTTCATGCCGGAGTTTTCCCTCTGCATAATTGCCTTGATAAAAGCGATTGCGTGCAATCGACAGGTGCGCATCGGCCTGAATCTGGGTTGCCTTCGCTTCAGTTGCAATCTGCAAAGCTTCTATCAGTTTTTGATCCGAAGCCGCATAGTCTGCCTGAAGATAGAGGGCAATGCCCCACTGTAGATAGCTTAATGCTTTGCCAATCGCGTCTTGGCCCTCTTCAGGTAGGCTTACGGCAGAGGTAGCAGCCACAATTGCCTCTGCATAATGACCCGAATCGTTGAGCAACGCGGCCTGATAGGCAAAGAGATGCCCAAGCAGCAAGGGATCGTCGGTATACCCCACCAGGGTATTGAGGGCCGTAGCGACCAGGGCCTGCCCTTCCTGAAAAAGCCCACGCAGCCGGTAATATTGGACAAGGCCAGGTAAGTACAGGCGCAGGATAGGCAATAAGCGCAACATGACCGCCGTTTGCCAGCCCTTGCGTACATTCTCAATTTCCAGATCAATCAGGGCAAGCGCCTGGGCAGCCTGCGCTGTAGGCAACAAGGAAGCCTGATCGGCAACCAGTTGGCAATAATAGCGCGCATGACGGTCCGCCACTTCTCCATTGGCATCCGGCGATGCGGCCAGTTTTTCAGCCGCATACTGATGCAACACAGGGTGCATCCAATACCGTAACTCGTCCACATGCAGCGTGGGAGTCTCCTCGCCCGCCGGCATATGCACCAGTGATTTGTCGATCAGGTTCCGCAAAACAGGAATGGAGACCTGGGCGACCTCGGCAGCGGCAGCGGCCGTAAAAGTGCCTTTAAAGATGGCAAGTCGTTGAAAGGCATCTTTTTCCGCAGCCGAAAGCAAAAGCCAAGAATGTTCGAAGATCGCACGCAGGCTACGATGGCGCAATGGCAGATTGCGCATGGTGGAGGAGAGAAAATCTAAATTACGCTGGATCGCCGCCACAATTTGCTGGCAGGTAAAGGTACGCACAGAAGCCGCCGCCAGTTGAATCCCCAAAGGCAACCCTTCCATGATGCCACAGATCTGGATAATCGCGGTCTCTTGTGCCTGGGCGTCAAAGTCCGCCACCATGGCCGTTGCACATTGGACAAATAACTGAGCGGCCGGATAGCTGCGCCAGGTCTCTTGATCAAAGGTGAGGGGATAGGGCAGACCATTCACCTCAACCAGCCATTCGCCCTGAAAATTGAGCCACTCGCGCGAAGTCACCAATAGTTTGACACCTGGTGCCGATTGCAGAATCCGCAAGAGTAAGTCACCCTGGCTGGCTAAATGCTCTACATTGTCCAATACCAATAAGAGCCGGCGATGGCGCAAAAATTCGAGCAATTGTTTGGCGGGCTCGGCAACGCCCTGAAACGAATATTGCACCGCTCCGGCAATTGCGGACAAGAGCAGCGCATCGGTTTCGGCATATTCCAGACGCACCCAAAAAATGCCATCGGCAAAGAGCGATTGGCCCGCGTCCAGTTGCGTCAAATGCAAAGCAGCTTCCAGCGCGAGTCTTGTTTTGCCAACCCCACCAATGCCCACCAGCGTGAGCAGGCGACACGTCGGCTGCTGTAAGCGTTCGCGGATTTGTGCCAACTCCCGTTCGCGCCCGATGATGGGCGACAATGCCGCCTCCAGGTTATTGGGAATGCTGGTCGGTAATGGGATGTTGAGCACAACTGGATCGCGCGAGACGGGGGGAATCGCATCATCCAGAATCTGGTGATAGAGTGCTTCGGTTGCGGGCGAAGGATCAGCGCTCAATTCATGCCGAAAGAGCGCCACAATCCGTTCATAATGTTGTAAAGCGGCAGCACGATGCCCATCCTGTGCCAAGAGCAACATCAAGGTGCGGTGTGCCTCTTCGTTGAGTACGTCCCAATGCAGCCAACGTTCAACTGCATTAATGCCGAGCGCATAGTGGCGCGTGGTCAGATAATGCAACGCCAGCACTTGCACGGCATTGATCGCAAGAATATGCAAGCGCTCACGTTCAATCCGCGCCCACACCTCAAACTCTGGCGCATCGCGGATAAAGAAACCCGTCAGAAAATCGCCCCGATAGAGGATCAAGGCCTGTTCAATCTGCTCGACAATCCGGGTGGGCAACGCGCCTTTGGCTCGGTTGTTATAGAAATCAACAAGCAGCCGTTCAAAAACCAGCGTATCGACCCACATCTCACTCTGCGGATTGATGGCAACGGTATGACGCGTGATGAGTACGAATGGCTTTACCGTGTGACGCAGACTATTCAGCAGCACACGCAGGTTACCCGCCGCGCCGGTTTGTGAACGCTCTGCCCACAAAAAATCCGCCAGCACATCGCGCGGATAGGGGCGTTGATTGCACGCCAGATAGGCAAGCAGTGCTTCCGCTTTGCGCGAAACCAGATCGGTTACCGGCTGACCGTTATGGCGAATTTGCAATCCACCTAACAAATGGATCTCTAGGCGATCATCCATAAATAATGTTTACGACTTTTACGCGAAACGAAGAACATTTCTGAACGATTTCTGAACGATTGACCGCTATCATAGACGGAACACACATGCAGCCCAGGATCAACCCAGGATCAACCCAGGATCAACCCAGTGTGTGTGTGTTTTTCATGCCTATACTGTGAATCATTCCGCAATAAAGTGTCTGCCCTCGACGCCGTGTTGCCTGGCGAAGTGGTCATAGTATAGATCCGCCAAGCGCGAAATCGTCTTGTGCCCAATCCCCTGAGGGAACAAGACGATTTCGCGCTTGGCGGCTTTTTGTGTGCTTTTTACGCTTTTGCTGTACACTTATCATACTCGTAAATGACGTTTACGCCAAACCACCCACAAACGCAAATTAATTCTGCAATTGTCGATAAAAAATCATTTTTTGGAGATTTTTGACGCCTGTAAAACGGAGAATAACAGGGGTCGATGGGGTGAACACGCGCTACGATCGGTTATAATAGGTTCACCGTAGGCCACATTTACAAACGTGACCTACGGCATGTCTACAAACTTGCCACGGTGCAGTTAACCCTCGGCAAAGAGTGGGAACTGGGTAGCCAGCGCTTTGACCTCGCTGCGGATGCGCAACAGTACGGGATCAACGACGGCCTCTTCTTTAAAGTGCTTAATAAACGCCGTGCGCACCTTGGTTTCCAATGGGAAGGCAGCTCCCTGTACATGATGGGTCACCGCCGCGATCCATTGCCCAATCTGAGCCATTTCGGCCTCTTTCATGCCGCGCGTCGTTACCAAGGGGGTGCCAACACGCAGACCAGAGGGGTAGAAAGGTGAACCGGGTTCGTTGGGAATGGCGTTGCGATTGGCATAGATGCCAGCCACATCGAGCGCAAAGGCAACCTGCGTGCCCAGGCCATCATTAAAGGGCGTAAAATCCACCACCATCAGATGATTCTCGGTGCCGCCGCCCACCAACTGCAAGCCATTTTCCTGCAAAGCTGTGGCTAAACCATCGGCGTTCTTGCGAATCTGCTGGGCATAAGTTTTGAAATTGGGTTGCATCGCTTCGGCAGCAGCAATCGCAATCCCAGCCACGCTAGCCAAATGCGGCCCACCCTGCAAGCCGGGAATCACCGCCGCGTTGATCTTAGTACCCAGCTTGGCATCGCGCGCCAGACCCTGCTCGGTGACCAGAATCATCGCGCCGCGTGGGCCGCGGAAAGTTTTGTGGGTAGTTGACATAATGACGTCGGCATAGGGCACGGGCGAAGGATGTTCGCTGGCGAGGACCAAGGCCGTAATGTGCGAAATATCGGCAACCAGCCACGCGCCCACGGCATCGGCCACCTCGCGGAAACGGGCAAAGTCGAGCACAAACGGATAGGAGGTTGTGCCCGCAATAATCGCTGTGGGCTTGTGTTCTTTGGCAAGGGCCAGCATCTGGTCAAAGTCGATGCGCGCGTTGGCATCCAAGCCATATTGCACAGAATTGAAGTAGCGCCCCGAAAAGGTCACGTTGGGATGGCCATGCGTCAAATGACCGCCAGCACCGAGTTGTAGCCCCATCAACGTGTCGCCCGGCTCAAGGATGGCAAACTGAATCACCGAATTGGCAGGCGAACCAGAATGTGCCTGCACGTTGACAAAGGGCACGCCAAACAGTTCTTTCAGGCGATCAATCGCCAGGTTCTCAATCTGATCGACAACCTGGTTGCCTTCATAATAACGGCGACCAGGATAGCCTTCGGCATATTTGCTGGAGAGGCATGAAGAGAGCACCTGCGCCACCCGCGGGGAAAAATGATTCTCCGAAGGAATCAACCCAATCATCTCGTGTTGGCGCACGGTTTCCTGCTCGATCAAGTCAAACACAATATCAGACATAAACGTTAAATCTCCTCGTATATTCTCTCGTATATTCTTTAGTCAATATTCATACTATACGTAGCATAGCTGATTGTGTTGGCCGCGCAGTAAAAGCACTATTCATTTCATTATAGCGTCTCTACAACAAATAATCTAGTTTACCATCTACGTAATCTATATTTCATCACTATCAAATTGCTTACTCATGTTACGCAGGAGTAATGACAAGCTGCGTAGGGGCATGAGGTGGGCGGCGGATCAACCTTTGGTAAGACCCGTGACTTGATTCGCCGCCCACCGCGTGCCCATCCTTGCCCAATGATCTAGATCAAGACGGGCACGCGGGAGCGGTGGCGAAGAAAATTGCGGGAAAAACGTAAGTTTTATCCGCCACCCCCCTCACTTGCGTAACATGAGTTGCTTATACAGCTTACAGAACATGGTCGCGAAACAGCTCGCTAGCCGCACGATGAACTGTGCAATGCCGGCGCGCCAGCCGATCAATGTCCCGTTGATAGCCGCCCCCAATCACCGTGGCGACCGGCGCACCATAGTGGAGGCAAGCGTCCAACACATAATGATCGCGCGCATATAAGCCGGCATCCGTCAACGCCAATTTGCCCAAGGCATCTTCGATATGCGGATCGACACCGGCATCATAGAAGATAAAATCTGGCCGCACGTGGCTCAACAAATCAGGGATGATACCCGCCAAGGTACGCAGATACTCGGCATCTTCGGTGCCTACGGATAATTCAATATCAAGGTCGCTCTGCTGTTTGCGGAAAGGAAAATTGTTAGCACAGTGCATGGAAAAGGTAAAGATGCGGTCATCCCCCTGCAAGATGGCGGCGGTGCCATCGCCTTGATGCACATCCAGATCAATAATGAGGATACGCTGTGCTTTGCCCTGTTGCAGCAACAGTCTGGCGGCCACCGCGAGATCGTTAAAAATGCAGAAGCCCGAGCCAAAATCGGCAAAGGCATGATGGGTGCCACCGGCGGTGTTACAGGCCAGCCCAACTTGCAAAGCCAATTGCGCCGTGAGCACAGTGCCGCCGAGCGCGATACAAGTGCGATTCACCAACGTCTCGCTCCAGGGAAGGCCGATGCGGCGCATGGCGCGCGCATCCAACGTGCCTTGGCAATAGGCATCCACATAGTGGGGCGCATGAGCCAGATGTAGCCAATTTTCGGGCGCACGTTCGGGGAAATGAAACTGATGCAGATCGGCAATACCGTCGCGCACCAACCATTCATAGACTTTACCAAATTTGGCCATGGGGAAACGATGTCCCGGTGGCAACGCTGCAACGTAATCGGGATGGTAGACAATGGGCAGCATTAGTCGGGTTTGCCGGGCACATCATGGCAGCGCCGGCAACGCGCTTCATAGCTTTCACTGCCCCCCACCAGAATAATCGGGTCATCATAGCGCGCCGGGCGACCATCGATCAGGCGCTGGGTGCGGCTGGCCGTGGAACCGCAACAGACGCAGATGGCTTGCAGCTTATCCACCCGTTCGGCCAGGGCCATGAGCAGCGGCAAGGGACCAAAAGGTTCGCCACGGAAATCTTGATCCAGACCGGCGGCAATGACGCGGCGGTTGTCGTCGGCCAACTTGGTGCAGATGTCGGCAATCGCCCAATCAAAAAACTGCACTTCATCAATTGCCACGACTTCGGTGTCAGCGGCCATCTGTTCCAAGATCGCAGCCGCGTTGGCCACCACGATCACATCTTCGCGCGCCACGCCGTTGTGCGACGCAACCCGTTGGAGACCATAACGTGAATCGATTTGGGGTTTGAAGATTTGGATACGCTTGCGGGCAAATTCGGCCCGGCGGATGCGGCGTAGAAGTTCTTCCGTTTTGCCACTAAACATCGAGCCACAAATTAATTCAATACCGCCACTGCCGCGCTCTTGGAGCATAGGCACCTCCAACTCAAAGATAGTACGTGATTACCAATTGATAATTGTTAATTGGTAATGGCTAAACGGATGATTGGCAAAGCGATCAGCGCTGACCGATTTCCATAAATTCAGTCAATAACTTATGTTACATACCGGGAACGCCGCCATCCCTGGCGGCAGGCCAGCAGAATGCCGCGGGAACCCTCTGGGTGCCCAGGAGGGACTGGGTAACATGAGTCAATAAATAAGGCAGAGGTATTGGCCTCTGCCTTATTTGCAACTTTAATTCTAAGCGTACGCTACTTGTACGGTGCATTCATTAACGCATATCGTATTGGGCCAAGACTTCAGCCGCAGCAGCTTCGGGGTTGTCCCCACGCGCGCGGGCCTTGCGCGCTGCTTCGTCAGCTTCGCGGCGGGCGCGCAGTTCAATCTCGCGGCGGGCGGCACCACTCTGGCGGCGTTCAAGGCGCTTCATAAAGCGCTCGACTTGACCAGCAGTGTCAACAATACGTTGTTCACCCGTATAAAACGGATGACAAGCGCTACAGACGTCCGTGCGAATTTCGGGCGCGGTGCTGCCTGTGAACCACGTAGTGCCACAGGAACAAATCACGCGCGCCATCGGATAATATTGCGGATGGATATCAGCTTTCATTTTAATTCACCTGTTGTTCTGGGTATACACTAATCTGCTTGCGCTTACCGCGCGCCCATTCAAAGGCAACATAACCATCATGGGTAGCAAACAGCGTGTTATCCCGACCAATATCGACATTTTCGCCTGGGTAGAACTTGGTGCCATGTTGGCGAACCAAGATATGACCGGCGCGGACAAGTTGACCGGAAAAGCGCTTCACGCCCAAGCGCTGGGAATTTGAGTCACGACCATTACGGCTGGAACCGCCACCTTTTTTGTGCGCCATCTTATCTACTCCTTATCTTCTGACTCTGCTGTCGCTGTAAGATTGTTATCAGCACTACTCTCGATAGCACTTGGCACTGCTGCGCTATCAACTGGCTCCATCACGGGTTCCGCAGCGACAGGTTCTTCTGCGGCCACAGCTATTGGAGCCGCAAGCTGGAACGCTGTGCCATCGGCCAGCCGGATCGCCTGGATCTCAAGGCGTGTCAAATATTGGCGATGCCCTTTGCGCACGCGAATGCGTTTCTTGGGGCGATAGCGGAAGACACGAATCTTCTCACCACGATGCTGACCGGTAATTTTAACGGTTACACTGGCACCTTCAATAACGGGCTGACCCACGGTCACTTCGCCAGCGCCAGCGATCAACAACACATCTGCCAACGCAATTGTGTCACCGACATTACCTTCTAACTTTTCGACTTCCAGAATGCTACCGGCTGTCACATAATACTGCTTGCCGCCGGTCCGAATAACTGCGTGCATTTTCTGCCCTTTCTACGCCGCGCTCGATGCGTATGTGATTCGATTTCAACACTTATCAGCAATATGATAAGCCAAGATCGAGACTTTAGGAGCGGCTTTGCACTCTAGACTTTCCACGTTGGATGCAACCAATTTTACAAACTGTGGAAGTAAGGGTTCGAGCGCAAATCCTAATTGATAGTGTGGCAATTTGTCTGTAATCTTTGATCAATTACCACATCCATATAAACGTGGCAACGAATTGCAAGCAAATTACTCACAAACGGTAAGTATAGCCTATTACCACTCGATAAGTCAAAATTTTGGGACGTAGTTTGCTGACTAAGGCTATTCCAAAAAAATAATGATCCAGTAGGGGCATGAGGTGTGGTGGGGTAAAACGATGGGTGTACCATATGTTCGCTTCTGTTATCATTTAACAGATCAAGCAGATGGTAGACACAGCCGGGAACGCCGCCATCCTGGCGGCAAGCGCATGCTTGCCACCAGGATCGGGATCCCCCTGGGCGCATTCCCGGCTGCATCGTTACCTTTTCCCTATCCATCAGCGCAAAAATCGATAGGCAGTCGAGGCAGCCAAAAAGGCAAAGATCAGCATGGGCAGATTAAAGAGCAGGAAGAGTACCCCGCCCCGACTAATGCCCAATATTGAGCCAAAAAAGGCGCCCGCCAACATGCCCAGGACAATGCCCCCAATCGCAAAGAAGACCAAATAGCGCCCACGCCGCTTGCCCACGGCCCAGCGAATAATTTGGGTCAAGATACCGCCGGCACCTGGCCCCGCCACAAAGGCGATTAGCCAGCCAAAGAACCCGGCAAAGGAGAATAAAAACGAAACAATTGGCGTGGCGATCAGCGTTACCAAAAAGCTCACGAGCAACGCCACCGGATTATCCCAACTCTGTGCATTAAAATAACTCTTCTGCTGGTTGCGAATACAATCCTTGCACCGATAGCCAACATCAGTCAACTGGGCGCACTTCATACAGATCGGCCTGCCACACTTATTGCAGCGTAATAAAGTTTCGGTAGTTGGGTGATTCACACAATACAAAACAGCGACTTCACTCATCGATTTATCCAATCCAACGCAACTTATCCATCAGTACCTGATAGAAATAACTACGTTCACAGACACGCACAAAACGCGCCTTAAAGGGGCTGCCGACCACGACAACCTCATCCTCATCCCCAATTTCCACCACAACCTGCCCATCGACCGTCAGAATCGGACGGTGATCGCTAAAGGCGCGCATGCGGATCTCGGCACCCTCGGCCAATACCACGGCGCGATCCATACTCAAATGCGGGGCAATCGGGATCAATAGAATATTGCACAATTCTGGCGGCAAAATGGGGCCACCTACCGCCAGCGCATAACCGGTGCTGCCAGTTGCCGTACTGACAATTAAACCATCACATGTGTAGGTTGTCAGGTAGCCGCCATCCAAATGGGCGCTAATGCGCACCACACGCGCCAGATCGCCACGACTAAAGACTACATCATTGAGGGCATCGTGTTCACAAATAATCTGTGGAGCCTCACCTTCCATGCCCCGTCGTTCGACGCGCGCCCGCACCATCAAGCGTTCCTCCACCCAATAATCACCTTGGATAATCCGGCGTAAGGGTTCCTGCCACTGATCGGGCATCAACTCGGCCAAAAAGCCCAGCCGGCCCATCTTTACGCCCAACATGGGCACATGATAGGGCGCGCCCACGCGCGCCGCGCGCAACAGTGTGCCATCCCCGCCCAGCGTGATCAGCAGATCGACATGGGGTAGATGGCGCGCGACGGCCTCGGCTTCCCATGCCGATTCTTGCCAGATCTCGCCAATTCCTAGCTCGCGCAGAAAGAGCTCGATTGTTTGGGCAAGGGCAACCGAATCGGGCTTTTTGGGATGATAGAGCACCCCAATTCGTTGAAAAACTGATGTTGCGCCCTGCGTTGCGCCATCTAGCGCAGGAGCAGTAATGATTGTATTGGATGTCATCGTCTACCAGTCTCAGTGTACTTAGTCAGTGTACTTAGTCAGTGTATTTGGTCGGTGTACGCTATAAATTCTGTCGATAATAGACCAGCCGACCAATTCCGTCAAATAGAGGGGTGGCGGCTGACATGTAGCCCATGCATAATTGACAATTGTCCATTGACAATTGATAATTATACCCTATGCGAGCACTCATACTGTCTGATATTCACGCCAATCTAGCGGCATTGGAAAGTGTCCTGGGTGCAACTCAAGGTCGCTATGACACCATTTGGTGTTTGGGCGACGTGGTCGGCTATGGGCCGCGCCCCAATGAATGTGTGGAGATCATTCGTGACTTGGCCGCCATTTGCATCATGGGCAACCATGATCTGGCCGTCTTGGGCAAACCGGGCATGGATGTGGAAGCGTTCAACCCCTATGCCCAACAAGCCGTGCTCTGGACGCGCGACACGCTTACCCCGGCGAACATGACCTATCTGGCCGAATTGCCCGATAAACCCGTGTGCCCACCCGAAACTCCCCATCTCCTCTTGACCCATGCCAGCCCGCGCGAGCCAGTCTCTGAATATATTATGACCCCTAGCATTGCCATGGAGAATTTTGGTGCCTTTCCTGAGCAGATCTGCCTGTTTGGTCACACGCACAAGCCAGTGATCTATCGTTGGCGGCTGCATGAGGAGCTGTACACAGAGGTTTTTGACGATTTCTATAGCGATGCCGATGAATATGAAAGCACCAATATGAAGCATCCCGTCGCTACGGTCGATTCTTTACAACCACCGATTGGGCATTTGATTCAGCTTGATTGCTCGGAACAACTGCGCCTGCTCATCAACCCCGGCAGTGTGGGTCAGCCACGCGACAATGATGCTCGTGCGGCCTACGCCATTTTGGATGTAGCGGCCATGACCTGGTGCTACGAACGCGTTGTCTACCCGATTGAGTTAACCCAAAACCAGATGCGCGCCGCACAATTGCCAAAGCGGCTGATTGACCGGCTGAGTTTTGGCTGGTGATTACTGAATGGGGGGACGTGCGCGTCGTTTTCTGATACCACCAAGTAGATCATAAATATCAAACCAATCGGGTAATTCTTGGGCACGGCGTTTGGCGGCCTCTATCCGTTCACCGGTTTGATAGGCTTCAATGCGGCGTTGAATTTCCGCAGCAACGTCATGCGGGGCAGACACCCGGTTAAAGGTAAAATCGCCATTGGTAGAGGCAGTCTGCAATTTCACATTGCCAAAATTAAAAATGTAATGCAATAGACTGGGTACATTGACTTCAATATTTTGAATTTCATCCAGCCGCGCCGTACGCCGATTTTCATCAAAAAACAGCGGTTTTTTCTCAACGTCGATAATTGTGGTCGCGGTTACTTCATAGGTATCATTGCGCCAGTCGAGCACAATCCAGGTAATCCAAAGGCAATCTACCACAAAAATTGGCAGTAGCAGCAGATTGAACGCCAGAAAAGTTGGGCGCAATATTTCTAACCAGGGCAGGAATTGTGCAATCGCAAAAAAAACGATGATGGCCAAAACCGTCAATGAAGGCATAAGATGGCCAAGCAGTATCAACCAATGCTTACGCCAAATGATGTGATCACCAATCGACGCGCCGACAGTCCGCCACAGCAACAAACGCTTCACCCAACGACGCAATCGTTGCCATCGGGAAGATTGTCTGGATACAACAACTTCGGGCAAACAAACATACGCGGGTAGATGCAGGCGCAGCCGTAGCCGCCCTTCTAGAAAATCTTGAATCGGACCACGCTTTTTTGCGTCTTCACTCACGCGGCGCAAGTTCCGTAGAGCTGTAATTCTTCGTTCAATGTCACGCGGGTTGGTTACAAAGGTAAAAGGAATGGAGCCATTTGTGCCTGCCGTGCGAATCACAATATTGCCATAACGGAATAAACGGCCCCAAAACCCAATGTTAATATCGACATTCTGAATCCGTTCCAACAATGCCTCTTGACGCCACTTGCGAAAAAAAAGCACCTCCTCCTGCAATACGACGCGCCGATTCGTAACGATCAGATAATCATTTAGATAATCGATCAAGTTCCATACCACCTGCCCCATCATAAAAGCGCCCCCAACCAGGATCACGCCATAGATCCAATTGCTTGGGGAAAGTGTACCAAAGGCAACCAGCAAACTCAGCCCCAACAGACCGACCAATACGCCAAACGAGGGCCACAGCTTTACCCACAAATTGATCCAATGCCGGCGGCAGAGTAGGCGAATTGTTTCACCGGACTGTAACCAATCATAGACAGTACTTTGCCCCTGCGGTTGCGGCTCGCTCGGCACGGTCGATTGGGGCAATAATGTTTTTAATTTTCGTCTTTCATCCAGGCTGAATTGCTCCAAGTCATGCCGATGCAGGCGCACCCATTGGCTGCCTTCTTCAGCTTCAATGCTCGCTTCAATGGGGGCCTCTGCATACAAGGCAGCCTCACCAAAATAGGCCGGTCCTTCTACCCCAATGCTCTGTAAAGCTTCGCCTGTTTGGGCAAGTGCATGCACTTGTGCGCGCTGCTGATCGAGCAGCAACCATAAACTGTCATTCATTTCACCTTGTTGCAGCAGAATATGCGGCGTAGGAATGTGATAATGGCTGACATAGCCAACCAATTTGTGGCGGAGTGCCTCACCAAATTGGGCAAAAATGGGCAGCGTATTCACGGTCTGTGTCACAGCCCGATAAACTTCTTCCCCACGAACATCGGGGCTCAAACCCGTAATATTGATAAAAGAACGGCGCAAGAGAACAATAAGTGATGTTCGTTTTACAATCTGTGCTTGATGCGCTACCGTAGGCGCATCCAGGCTAGCCTCGCCATGTTCGAGTAAACCAAAGACCGCGCCATTGCCCAACCAACGATTTCTCTCGTCAAACCAGTCGAGGTAGACTTGACCCTGGTCGATGAAATAGAGATAGTTAGCAAAGTCGCCGACCTGATAGAGTGTCACGCCCGGCTGATAGGGTAGCCAAACGCTGGCGTCGGCCAAAAAGCCCAATACAACATCACCCAACCCACCCAAAAATGGAATTGTACGCAGCCTATCGACCAGTGCCAGGGGTGCCAAATCAGTACTAATATTGGGGACACGCGTCATCAACCAGTCAATGCCCGCAGCATCAATCTTATACAATCGGCTAGAGGCGTGTGCATAGGCAGATGTGCTATAGTAGCGATGATGGAAAAGGTCATAGACGCCAATCAGAGTGCGTGGCGGCCCATCCTCTTTTGTGATGGTTGCCGTAAGCCGTCGGCGCAGCGATTGGCTGGAACGACGGCCTTCTTGCACAGTACGCGATTCCTCGATGATCCCTTCCACGAGTACATACAGGTGTGTTACCGGGTCATCCTGGCGAAAAAGCAGTACTGTTTCCTCAATAGCTTGTTGCCGAACGTGATGTTGCAAAAAGTACTGTTGCTCTTCCAATCGTACCTTTTGCAAAAAGGGAAAAATCAGAACCGCCTGCTCGACATCGGGTGCGGTGGGCAAAGATTCGCTCATAGTATCCTTACAAATACTGTTTCACAGCCGCGGCAGCTTTGCGATTCATCCCAGGTACCGCCAGCAATTCTTCCAGGCTGGCCGCGCGAATTTTTTCTACATCCCCCTGGAAATAGACCAACAAGGCTTTGCGGCGTGCCGGCCCGATGCCTTTGATCTCATCCAGCGCCGAACGAGTTTGCGCTTTGCCGCGCAAGTTGCGGTGATAGGTGATGGCGAAACGATGAGCCTCGTCACGAATGCGCTGCACCAGATGCAGCGCTTGACTGCCGCGCGTCAGCCAGAGCGATTGCGACTCACCCGGTCGGAGGATCTCTTCCTCCCGTTTGGCCAGGCTGACCAGTGGAATACGCCCTAGCAGGCCGAATTCTTCAAAGACCTCAACCGCTACCCCCAGTTGACCTTTGCCCCCGTCCACAATTACCAGATCCGGTGCGATGCGCCAATCTTGCGTGCTGCCCCGTGCTTTCTGGCCAGGGTCCGCGGCGGCGCGTTCTTCTACCAAGCGCCGAAAGCGCCGTCGCAGCATTTCGCGCATACTGGCAAAATCGTCGGGCGCGCCTTGGCTGCCTTTGCCCTGAATTTTGAAGCGCTTATAGGCACCCTTCTGGGGCGCGCCCTGGGCAAAGACGACCATCGAGCCCACTGTGTGATCACCCTGCAGGGTGCTGATATCGTAACATTCCATGCGGTTGGGCGGATCGGCCAAGCCTAGCACAGCCTGTAGATCGGCCAGTGCCTGGGTTTGCCGATTGGTGTCTGCTGCCCAAGTAGCTTGTTGCAAGCGCAGATATTCGGCGGCGTTTTGTTGGGCCATCGCCATGAGATCACGTTTCGGCCCGCGTTGGGGCAGTCGCATTTCCACCCTGGCCCCACGCTTCTGGGCCAGCCACTCTTCCAACACCACCCAATCGGTGGGCATGGCCTGCACCAACACCATGCCGGGCACAAAGGCCAGCGCATCATAAAATTGGGGGATAAACGCGCCAATCAACATGCCCTGCTGATTGACATGGGCTTGGGGCGTCTCGGCACCTTCCAACAAAACACTTTCGCGGCCAATCAAGCGGCCCCGGCGCACCATAAAGACCTGCACGGCGGTGTCACCGGTCTTTTCATCCTGGGCCACGGCAATATAATCGGCATCTTCCAAGCGCGTGCTGACAATCTTTTGCTGCGCGGCAATCTGTTGCGCCGACTTGAGCCGATCGCGATAGAGCGCGGCTAGTTCAAATTGTAGATTCTCGGCGGCGCGCCCCATCTGCGTCTCCATCTGCTGCAAGACCTCGTCGGTGTCGCCACTGAGGAAATCCATCAACTGCTTGATCGTAGCGCGATATTCTTCGCGCGATTGGCGGCCAATGCAGGGACCGCCACACATTTTAATGTGATAATAGAGACAGGGGCGTTCATCCTGGCCAGTGATCGTGCGGTCGCAATCCAAATAGGGGAAAATCCGGCGCAGGGCGTCAAGCGTTTGGTAGCAGGCACGCCCACTGGTATAGGGGCCAAAATAGCGCGCGCCATCTTTGAGCACCTTGCGCACTACTTCGATCTTGGGGAAATCCTGCTGCCAGTTCACCTTGATATAGGGAAATTGCTTGTCATCTTTGAGCCGGATATTATAGTAGGGCCGGTAGCGCTTGATCAGGTCGTTTTCTAGGATCAGCGCATCCAGCTCGCTCTTGGTCACCCACCAATTGATATCAGCAATTTCACCAACCAGCGCCTGGGTTTTCGGCGTATGTTGGGCCGAGAGATGAAAATAGCTGCGCACGCGATTGCGCAACACCACCGCCTTGCCCACATAAATCACCTGCCCTTCGCTGTTATACATCATATAACAACCAGGAGTGTCGGGTAGGTTTTCTAGCTTTTGCGTAACTTTCTCTGGTATTTGCCGCATGATAAAAGGATGTAGGTTATCGACGATTTTTAGAAGGATATTATAGCCACCCCTTCTAACCTCGAACTGTATCGCTGTTAACGGTTCCCTGCCTGGGCCCTACCCTTTACCCACAAGTTGGCAGTAGCAAAGGCGTGCCGGGGACGGCCCAGCGGCTTGATGCCACTACGCTCTGTTTTTGGGCCGTCCCCGACACGCTCGTCCTCCCAGTTACCCAAAGATGTGGGTAAAGGTTAGTAATCTGGGGGAGGGTTAGGGACCACGGCCATTAAGTTAAAGAGGCGAATTGTCATTCCCCCATCTACATGAGGGCAGGCTCTGCGCAGGCAGGAATCCATACGCTAGAGCGGTGGACCCCTGCCTGCGCAGGGGTAACAATCCACACACCATCCTTAACTTAATGGCAGTGACCCTCTGCACAGGGTGGACAACTCTTCCTCCCGTTGATTGCTCACACCGCCGCTGCGGTCAACACCAGTGTTCTTACATCCACCCAACCTCTCAGCCCACTGGAAACCTCGGTGACGACGACACAGGTTGTTACTGAGAACATTCCGATCAGTGTGCCGGTGACAGCACTGGCCAGTACTGTTGTCACCGCTACACCAACGATCACGACGACACAAAACGTAACGTCCGCAGATGCTACCGGTCAGAATAACACGCTTTTCCTGCCGTTCATTGGCAATGCAAATGTCCTAGCGGGCACGGCGGTGGGCCGTCTGGAGGGGATCACGCCGTTCATGCTGGTTGTCCTGGTGTTGATTGCTGGCTTCGTGTGGATGCGCGGGCGGCGCATGAGGCGCTGACGCCTGGCTAAGTTTCGTCTCGCCCTTTACAACGCTGTGCTGCTAAATCGGCAGCAGATGGTTCGTCAGAGTAGGCGGCTAGCCATCCTACCTGCGCCTAGTACAGTTGGGCGTAGATACCACGGCAGTTAATCAGGCACGTTACTCGTGTACATCATGGTAAAAATAGGGTACCTTATTTACGCCGGGATCTACTAGGCTCTTGGTAACGGAAAGTGGTTTTGCTTGTACCGACATGCAGGCGTGGATACAGACAGCCGATGCAATGATGTTTAGAAGCATGCAGATTTGTTCCGCTGCCTGCTAGCGGAATCCGACAGCGTCGCTGCACCAGAGGATACGGAACACCGCGAGACGGTTATCGTTGAGAATGGCGTGGTCAACCCCTTGTAGATCAGTCGGTGACAAGGTATGGAAGACGATCTTACCTTGTCACCGACTTACTTTAAACGAAGGACATTATTCCTTTTCGGCTCTTTCTCTTTTTACAACAGAGATACCAATGACAACATCAGCAAACACACCCAATATGGTGAATTATGCAGCCGCGCGGCACATCTTTCATTTGAGCACACCAGATGATTTTAGCTGGGACATATGATGTGGACCGATGGTTAGGCGGCAGACCCGCACCATTTGGCCCTGCTTTGAGTCCGTACGCAAGGCGCGGGATTGCTGGCACGTGAAATCATCGCCACCAGGTCAACTGCGTGGTGCACTTGGGTTTTGACATTCATTGAGCAACAGAAGGGTGCAATAGGCTAGAACAAGTTGCTGGCCACGTTCGCAATATCGAAATAGATGACTGCAGGCTTGTTTCAGTGGCATGAACCGATACGTTACCTGGTCGATACGCAGCCGTTGTTGTTCAAGTATAGATCATTCTAATTCCAATGAGTTTTCGGAAAAGGGCATTTTGCTTGTTGGCAATTATCATTTTAATCATCTAACCAATGAAGCATTGAAGAGACGCGCCGCAAATAAAAAAAGACCGGTCAAGTGCTACGAACACCTGACCGGCCCAAGTAGAGAGTAAAGCAGAAGAGGAGTATACCAATGAGCGTTCTAGGCGCACAACCCACGGCCACACAGTACGCAACCTTCCGGGCAGCACTGCCACCCCATTGCCCACCCTGCAAGTGCAGACCGTCAACGCTGCTGGCAAGTTCGGCTCTGCGCTAGTCGCTTCTGCCTTGCCTGTCGCCTAGTTTTCGATCACGTACACGGTTGCGTATTCTGCAATGGTGTTGCCAAGCAGATCCTCGACGATGATACCCAGTGAATATTCGCCTGGATAGCCTTTGTAGGCGGTCACGGTAAAGGGTGTACCGTAGAAGGTCAAGGTGTCGCCTAGTTGCTCGCTGATGATCCACTCACCCGCCTCATCGACGACGTACCGTTGCTCCAAAATGGTGAAGTAGTCGCCTTCGCGGGGCGTGATCTCGCGCGGCGCGCCGGTGCCGTCCAGATCCGAGTAGCCGAAGATGTATTTGTAATTGAGGTCGCCGTCAAAATGCATCAAGGCATAACGTTCGTCCTGGCTATCGGCAAAGGTGTAGATGCCGCGCACCATGTATTCGGTGTCTTCCTGGTCTGCGCCATAGACTGCTGGTTCAAAAAGAGCAAACGCTTCATCGACGCCATCGCTCAGGCTGTAGATGGTGGGTGACCACTCGTAGAGAAAATCATCCAGGTCGTCGCTTGTCCAGGCTGGGTAGACAACGCCGTCGGTCTCTTCGTTGTCATCGCTGGCGATAAAGTCCATATCTTCCAGGATATAGGCTTCAGTCTCCTCCTCATAGCGCGTCACCTCGATATAGACGTAGCCGACATTTTCGCCTTGGATTTGCGTACTCAGCAACACCGTTTCATCCGCGGTGATCTCTTCGCTGCTGACTTCCAGTGGGGTCATGGTCAGGTCGGTATCCACACCGGGTGTAGTGATTTCGCCATCGTCCACGAACAGAGGGGCAGCATAGTCGGCCAGATCGGCGGCTGCGCCCACTTCGGGGTCGAGCAGATCAAGCGCTACAGCCTCCGGGTCGATATCTAGATTAGTGTAATGGAAAAGCAGAAAATCATCCCACAGCGATGCACCGGCAAAGCGGCTGGCATAGGCGGTATAAGATTGTTCGCTGTCTTCGGTACCAACGCTAAAGAGTAGATCTGGGGTAGGGAAAAAGATCGAAAATCCACTGGCCCCAGGCCGTTGGCTGCCGCTGATCTCGGCTAGGATGGCTGCTTTGTAGGCCTTTTGTAAATTTTTGAGCGCAGCATCGACTTCGTCTGATTCGGCAAACTCCGCCGCCAATTTAGCAAAATGGCCCAAATCAATATAAGGGGAGGGCTGTTGTGGGTCAAAGACTGATTCAAAGGATTGCGCATAGGTGCGCGCCTTGGCAACGGCGACCGGATCTGCGCTGGTCAGCGCAAAAGCAAATTCATTGAGCGCAGCCATCAGCGGTGTAAACTTGCTCAAATCAACCGCCGTCAAGGTGACATCCTCACTCATCTGCGCCGCCATCGCCTTGGCGCTGATCGCGTCTGCGCCGAGTGCGGCTAAATAGTTGGTGCGCGCCTCATTGTCGACAATCATCATGTCGTTGACAATATAGGTTTTAACAATATTGCCCGCTAGTTCAGCGCCAGATTGAGTGGGCTTGGTGGTTAGCGCACCCAGAAATTTGGCATAGGCCCAGCCCAACGCGGGTTCGGTTTCTTGCGAAGCCACGGCATAATGGGCGTAGGGGGCCATACCGGCTAGCACTTCCACCTCACTCATAAGACAGGCGTCAAAGCCGAGAAATTCAAATTGGCGCACCTCGGTTTCCTGTAAAATGGTCGCCAGGGCCTGATCAATTTCGTTGACCGTCAGCGAACTGCCCACCTTGGGCGCGTCATCATTCCATCCGCCCACCCAGCCCGCGCCATGATCGGAGAGAATGAGGGCGTATTTCTTGGCCGGGTAATTCTGCATCGCCCACACGGCAAAATCTACCAACGCCTCCGGCGAGCCACTGTCGATCTCACCCAAATCGTCCAACTCTTCCGAACCAATCGTCGTCAGATCGCGATCCTGCTCAATCAGAAAGCGCTTGGTGCCGGTCCAATCGCCATCGCCATCAAATGCACCATCATAGCGATCCAGTTGCGAGACCATGGTCACCGCCGCGGTTGAGCCCACCCACTCGGCCTCATTCAGGTCGGTAAAAATGTCACCCTCTAGGATCGGATCATCGGCATTTTGGTATAGCATAACCAGCCACTCGCGTGCCGGCGTGGTCTGATTGGTTTGGGCGCTGGCCGGTCGCCACGGTGCCAGTCCCATGGCGATGGCGACAAC
>DAOTTR010000411.1:0-2648 GCA_034437715.1 Caldilineaceae bacterium | reverse complement strand
TTGCAAGTGGTCGATAAAAAGATTGGCATCAACCAAGCCTTTCGCGCCGCCGATGATGTGCTGCGCCAGGGCATTCAAGGCATCTCCGAATTGATCACCATTCCTGGCTTGATCAACCTGGACTTTGCCGACGTGCGCTCGGTCATGTTGGATGGGGGTGCGGCGCTCATGTCGGTGGGCCGGGGCACGGGCGAAAACCGCGCCAAAGACGCGGCTAATCAAGCAATACACAGCGCATTGCTGGATGTCTCGATCGATGGCGCACGCTCGATTCTCTTCAACATCAAGGGTGGCGAGGATCTGAGCCTCTATGAAGTGAACGAAGCCGCCGAGATTGTGCGCGGCAATGCGCACCCCGAAGCCAATATTATCTTTGGCGCGGTGATCGATCCCACCATGAAAGAAGAAGTGCAACTGACCGTGATCGCAACTGGGTTTGACAAGCCACCCGCCGAGGAAAAACCCAACTACACGCAACGCAATTACGACAAGCGCAGCCCAGAACGCCCACCTGCTCCGCGCACCGAGGTGCCACGCGCCAACCCAGACTACACCGTGCGCACCTTTGAACGCGACGATCTCGACATTCCGGCCTTTCTGCGCCGTGCCCGCAACAATGGCAATAATGGTCGCTAATTTGTTGCCTGCCAGATAACACTTGCCAGGCGCGCGTCTTTGCCGTCTACCAGAGCATTACATACTTTTTGCACGCAGATTTGGAGCGCAGAGTCATCAAAAACTCTGCGCTTTTATTTTCTATTCCACCATTGTTTGCCGTCTGCACCAAAAAGTGCAACATTTTGGGACATATTCTGTAGACAGATTTTACATAGTCAGCCAGACCAAGTGCTAAGCTTATTTTTCTTACGAAATTCTTAACTTAAAATTTTGCGCTTTCTAAAATCTCCTATATATTTAGCTATCTTTAGCCTGATAGAACACACGTTTTGTATTTGCAGGCTTGTTGGAAGTATGCTATACTTCCATTCACAAATCAATATGTAGTATACAAAAGGAAACAACACACTACATATAGCCATTTTTGTAATCATTTTTTGGCACATAGTAGTGATAGATTATGAAATGTCCACATTGCAGTCATACACAGCACAAGGTGATCGATACGCGCGATACCGGCGATGCCATTCGGCGCCGGCGGCACTGTGAACAGTGTAATCAACGATTTACAACCTATGAGCATGTGGCAGCCAACTTATTAGTAATCAAAAGTGATGATCGGCGCGAACCTTTCGACCGCCCCAAGTTGTTGTTTGGCATTCAAACAGCTGCCACCAAGCGCCCGATCAGCAGCGATACAATTGAAACTGTGGTAGATCAGATTGTAGAGTCGTTACAAGCCATCGGCAAAAGTGAAGTACACAGCAGTGTGATCGGCAATATGGTACTGGACCATCTTGCCCATATTGACCAAGTGGCCTATATTCGTTTTGCCAGCGTCTACTTAGATATGAACGATCTCAACGAAGTGAGCAATGAGATCGACCGATTGATGGGCCGCAATACCTGATTGCCGCGCCCTTTTTCCCGCTGATCCGTCTTCTGTAAATAAACACACAGAATTTAATTGAAAATTTATGTATGTAGCGAAAGGACTGATCGCGTCTCATCGCAGTCTGCAACTGTCTAAAAATCACGTCTAAAATAGTCTATATCTTTTTCAACGAGAGCCAGAAAATTTGTAGCCAGCTGCAGGTGGCGATAGCGCCATCTCGTTTATAGTGAAAGGTGAAACAATGGCTAAGAGTAAACCAGTGCTAAAACCTGGTATGAAAACGCCGAAATCTGGGCAGTATGCGGTGGTAGGTCCAAAAGGTGGAAAACTTGGCACGGAAATTACTGCGATCCAAGACAAGCCACTACCACCTACACCAAAGCCCCGCCAGAAGTATGTGCTCGTTGATAAGACGAAGCACAAAAAATAAGCTTACGCGCTTTTAAATGCGCATAAGCTTATTTAAGACAAGACATTAGAGCGGAAACGTGGAAACCAAATCTAATGTCCCTAAACCTACAAGACTAGATCTAGTCCATCTAGTCTTGTAGGCCTTCAATACCTAAAAACGATTATACTACATCCAATTATAGGATTGCCAATTTCGGCTTTCCTTGTAAGAGGTTGCAGTGATAGGTACTGAAGGAGGGAAAATCGTGGTCGAAACTAGGCAAGCAGCAAGCACACCTGAAATTATTGCAGTAAATAGCAAACCAAAAGCTTTTACCGTTATTGAAAACGTCAAGGGGCAACGGACGCCCATTGTTCCACCAGCCTATGTCAATGATGACACAATTGCTTTGAGCCCGAACGGCATCAAAGTCTTAGAAAAGCGCTACCTGCGGCGCGATATCAATGGCGAATTGTTGGAATCGCCAGCCGGTATGTTCTATCGGCTGGCCTTGCACATTGCCCAGCCCGAAAAGGATCACGGGGCCGACGTGGCGGCGGCCGCGCACACCTTTTATGATCTGTTGACCGAGCGGCGTTTCTATCCCAACAGCCCAACCTTCACTGGCGCGGGCACGCCCTTGGGCCAATTGGCGGCCTGTTTCGTGTTGCCCATCGAAGATGACATGGGCAAATCTAGTGACGGCATTTTTAGCACCCTGCGCGTGGCTGCCTTGATCCAACA
>DAOTTR010000410.1:0-2213 GCA_034437715.1 Caldilineaceae bacterium | reverse complement strand
CCTCGATCTGGATCAACATGCCGGTCGAGGATCATCGGCGCGCGGCGGGGGTCAAAGCCGCGGCGCGCATTGGTCAATTCAACGTGTCCACCGCGGTGAACGATCAGTTGGTTGACGGGGTGCTCTATGGCATCGATCGCGCCGATTTCCCGGCAGTGGCCTACTTTCGACCCGATTTTTCCATCTCCTCCTTGGGCGCGTTGATGAACGCCTTGGCGGTGCAATACGGTGGGGCTATCGTCAGTCGCGAATTTCTCGAACAGACAAGGCTGACGGTGGGTGACACCGTGGTGCTGCGCGGTCTGATCCCCACCAGCAACGAAGGGGTCAATTTTCAGATCGTTGGCACAACCGAGCTTTTTCCCACAGCCTATCCCCAGAATGGTGCGTTTTTCATCGCCAACCTGGACTATATCTTTGAAGCGTTGGGGCAAGAGTTGCCCTATACGGTCTGGCTAGCCACCGAAGAAGGCACCAATGTGGAGCAGCTCACCGCAGAACTGAATACCATCGGTTATCGCGTGCTGGGTGTGCAAGATGCGCGTGCCCTGGTGACCAAAGCCCAACGCAAACCAGAACGGATTGGACTCTTTGGCTTTCTCTCGGTGGGCTTTGTGGCGACCACCGGGTTGAGTATGTTGGCGTTGATCATCTATGCCGTGCTCTCATTTCGCCAACGCTTTGTACAGTTGGGCATTCTGCGCGCGATTGGGCTTTCCTCGCGTCAACTGGCGTTTTCGCTGGGCAGTGAACAGATTCTGATCGCCGCCACGGGCATTGCGATTGGCAGTTATCTGGGTCTGCTCAGCAGTTATCTCTTTATTCCCTTCCTGCAAGTTGGCTACACCCCCACCGACCTGCTCCCACCCTTTGTTGTCCTCATCGCCTGGAACGATGTCACCCTCATTGTGGCGGTGCTCACGGGCATGTTGCTAGTGGCTACGATCAGCGTAATCTGGCTGCTCATGCGCATGAAGATGTTCCAGGCAGTTAAAATGGGAGAAGCACTATGAAAGTTGGCTTGGACGCACATACATTACGCACGCTTAACCTGGATCCGCTGGGGCTGCTCGATCAAACCATTGCCCACGGCCTGGAAGGTGTGCATTTTAGCAGCGGGCCGCTGCTCAGTCGCGATGCCGATTATCGCGCCCAGTTTATCGAGAAAGCCCGCGCCCACAATCTCTATCTAGAATTGGTCGGCGCAGGCATCAATCCTGGCCGCAGTGGCAAATCGGTGGCCGAGCTGGTCGCCGATTGGGAACCCCTCTTTCCGTTGGCTGTTGAGGTCGGCTCACCGATCTTGAATTGCTGCTTTGGCCTGTTCCGCGAACGCATGTTCACATCACCCACCTTTGCCGAACAGCTTGATCTCACGACGCAGGTACTGCGCGAACTCAGCAAACGGGGGGCCGACAACAATGTGATTATCACGGTAGAGTTGCACGTTGATCTCACCTCCTTGGAGTTGCGGCACTTGATTGAAACAGTAGATTCCCCCTATGTGGCCGTGAATCTAGACACGGCCAACGCGTTGGGGTTGCTTGAAGATCCGGTCGAGGCCGCCCAAAATCTGCTGCCCTATATCCGCACTACTCACCTCAAGGACACGTGCATCTACCCCACCGACGAAGGCTATAACTGGCTGGGGGGGGCGCCGTTGGGCCGTGGCCTGGTCGATCTACCCGTGATCGTCGATATGCTCTATAGGGCGAATCCTGAAATCAATCTCAATATTGAAGATAGCGGCGGCTTTATTGCCATTCCCTTCTATGACGCGGCTTTCTTGCAAAGCTTTACCGACCGCACCCCCCAACACATGGCCCGCCTGACCCATTATCTCTGGCGTGGCGAGCAACAAGTGCGCGCTGGCTTGCACCCACGCCCCGAGGAATCCAAAGCGATCAACTGGGCCGAAGTGATCCCGGCGCGCCTGCAATACAATGCCGATTATCTACACCGGTTGCGCGATCAAGTGGTCGCGCGCCACGCTGAAAAAGCAACAGAGCAGGGGTAACCCTGTAGCGACGCTACTTCATTACGCATCATCCAACAAAGGGGGCAAACATGGCACACTATCGGGTTGGCGTCATTGGTTGTGGACGAATTTCACGCTTTCATGTGCACGGGTACCAAGCGGTGCATCAGGTTTCAGTCGTGGCAGGTGCCGAGCCAGAACCGAGCATTCGCGCCGGCTTTGGCGAAGAATTTGG
>DAOTTR010000409.1:0-4850 GCA_034437715.1 Caldilineaceae bacterium | reverse complement strand
GAAGAGAAAGGGTGCCACCATGAAAGCCATCATGGTTATGTTCGACTCGCTCAACCGCCACATGTTGCCGGCCTATGGCTGCGATTGGACGCATGCGCCCAACTTTGCGCGCCTGGCCGAGCGGTCGGTCGGCTTTACCAACGCCTATATTGGCAGTATGCCCTGTATGCCGGCGCGGCGCGAGTTGCACACAGGGCGCTACAATTTTCTGCATCGCGCCTGGGGACCGCTGGAACCCTTTGACGATTCCATGCCGGAAATCCTCGACAACCACGGCGTCTATACCCACTTATCCACCGATCATTTTCACTACTTTGAAGATGGCGGCGCGACCTATCACAACCGCTACACCTCTTGGAATTTTGAGCGCGGCCAAGAAGGGGATCCGTGGAAGGGCCATGTCGCTGATCCTGCAATCCCGCCCGTGCTAGTCGAACGGCACTCGGCCAATTCCAATCCCCAGTCACTCAAACAAATGTGGCGCCAGGATTGGATCAATCGCGGCTATATGAACACGGTGGAAGATCAACCGCAACCGCGCACTTTTGCCAATGGGATCGAGTTTATCCGCACCAATCATGCGCAAGACCAATGGTTTCTGCAAATCGAAACTTTTGACCCGCACGAGCCTTTCTTCACGCAGCAACAGTATAAAGATCACTATCCGCACGACTATGATGGCCCCCATTTTGATTGGCCACCCTACCGCCGTGTGGAAGAAACAACCGAACAGGCCCAGCACATGCGCTACCAATATGCTGCGCTGCTCTCCATGTGCGACGACTACATGGGCAAAGTACTGGATCTGATGGACGAGTTGAATCTGTGGGAAGATACCATGCTCATCGTCTGCACCGATCACGGCTTTATGCTGGGCGAGCATGAATGGTGGGCCAAGAACACGCAACCCTGGTACAGCGAACTGGCGCGCACGCCCCTTTTCATCTGGGATCCACGCGCCCAACGCCAGGGCACCATGGTCGATAGCATCGCCCAGATGATCGATGTGCCCGCCACCTTACTCGAATTCTTTGACATTGATCGGCCCCCCACCATGCAAGGCTTGCCTCTGCGCGACGCGGTGGCTAGCGGCGCACCAGCGCGCACCGGCGCACTCTTTGGCGTGCATGGCGGCCATGTCAATGTGACCGATGGGCGCTATGTTTATATGCGCGCGCCGCAAGCGCCCGACAACACGCCGCTCTACGAATATACGCTCATGCCGGCGCGGATGCGGCGACTTTTTACAACAGCAGAGTTACACGATGCGACATTGGTGGAACCGCTTTCTTTTAGCAAAAACATGCCGCTGCTCAAAGTACGCGGCAGCAGCACAGTCGATGCCCACGGCTTTGGCACCCTCCTGTTTGATCTGGAAACTGATCCGCAGCAGGAGCATCCGCTCCAAGATGCCGCGCTGGAAGAGCGCATGATTCGGTTGCTGGTCGAGTTGATGCAGGCCAACGATGCGCCGCCCGAACAATATGCGCGCTTGGGGATCGAATCCTATGTCCGCTGAAAGCCACGCCGATTTCGCAGCACGCCGCGCCCGCTTTCGCCAACAATATCCCGACGACGCGGCCATCACGGCCTATCTACAGCGCCTGGCAACAAACTGGCCGGAACGTGTGACCCTCATACAACACATTACAGACACAGTAGCAGGACTGGGCCAGACACAACCCCAGACACAACCCCAGACACAACCCCATGTGCTGGAACTCTGTTGCGGGCCTGGTCGGCTGGCGACTACCCTACTCTCCACTGTACCCAATTTGCACTATACGGCCATCGATCTGTCGCCACCGTTTCTGGACTTCGCCCGCCAACGGCTGGCTGACTATGCTAAACGGGTGACGCTCATTGAAGCGGATCTGAGCGAAGAAAGTTGGCCAACACTTGTCAGCGCGCAGGGCAAGGGTGGGCGTTTTCATGCGATTGTCTCGCTCCAGTCACTCCACGATGTGGGCGACCAAACCGCCATCAGCCGCGTCTATGGATTGGCCAAGCAATTGCTGCTCCGCGGCGGCTGCTTGCTCAACGCCGACCTGATTGTGGACGCAGGCGCAGAACTCTCTGATAATCCTGGGCGGCTACCCATTGCGCAACATCTGGATCTGTTACAGGATCAAGGGTATGCCAATGTCGCCTGTACGTTGGCCGTCGGTGGATTTGGCTGTGTGATCGGTTGGCAGACATGATGCATACGAGCAATCAAACACTACGCGGCAAAGTCGCAGTCGTCACCGGGGCTGGCCGTGGCATTGGGCGCGCCATTGCCTTGGCCTATGCCCAGGCAGGCGCGGCGGTGATCTGTGCCGCGCGTACGGTGGCAGAAATTGAGGAAACCGTGCAACAAATTGTGGCGCAGGGCGGCGCAGCGTTGGCGATCCACACTGATGTTACCCAACAGCGCGCTGTGGATCGATTATTTCAACAAGGAGTTGCTCACTTCGGCGGCATCGACATTGTGGTGATCAACGCGGGCATCAATCCTGACCGGAACAGCGTTGAAGCGAGCGATCCTACCGCTTGGCGCATGACCCTGGAAGTCAATCTCTTTGGGCCGTATTATTGCGCCAAGGCGGCGGTACCCTATCTCAAACAACGGGGCAGTGGCAAGATCATCCTGATCGGCTCGGGCATGGGTCACCGTAGCGGTGCGGGTAATTCGGCGTATGCTTGCTCCAAAGCTGGTCTGTGGATGTTAACGCGTGTGCTGGCGCAAGAGGTGTGGCAGGAGAATATCAGTGTCAATGAATTGATTCCTGGCCCGGTTGATACCGCAATGACGACCAATACCGATGCGCGCCAGGGAGTTGCCTTTACGAGTAACAGCGAGTGGATCAAACAACCAACAGATGTGATCCCCCTAGCCCTCTTTCTGGCCACCCAGCCCGTGGTGGGGCCAACGGGGCAGAGTTTCAGCTTGATGCGCCGCGATATGTAGTCAACATTATGTAGTCAACATGGCAGCAAAAAGTCCGCTAGTGCTGAATAGATAGGGTTGAACATGGGCTAGCGTAACGCGGGTTGTTGCTTCTCCAACGGGGGAAGTGGAGAAGCAACCAAGTTCCAAACGAGGTAGGACAGAATCCTACGACAATTGTCACACAGATCAAATGTTCGTTCTATCGGGAAAATTGCTTATTTTTCAGGGCTGGCATGGGAAGCAGCCATTGTGCGCCCAGCCGGTTGTGCATGCAAACATGCCGGTCAAGCGATCTGCGCCAGGAATGCTTCCAACGTAGCAATCCGTAGCCCCGTCAGGGAGGCCAACAGCGCGTAAGCACGCATATAAGCGGGCTGCTGTGCTTTCATCGCCAGCACCGCTGCGACACGCATGCCCGACTGTTCGGCCCCCACAGCAACCGAGGAGACCATATCGATCAGGCGGCGAAAACAAGCAGTGACCAGAAAGCAATCGAGCGTTTCAACCGCCTGTCCGCAGGTTGTTGCATAGCGATGGTGGATCTGCTGACGCAAGGGTGTGCCAATATGCATGTCCGCCAACAAGAGTGTCCACGCCAGATCAAAGCGCGCATCGGTGATGGCGAACCCGGTCCAGTCGATGACCACCGGCGAACCGTCGGGACGGACCAAAATATTGTCGGGGTGAAAGTCTTGATGGGTTACCGCCGGTTGGCGACAGCTCATGGCGCTGCGGTGCTCGGCAAGCCAAGTCAGGATCGGCGAAAAATCGATACTCGTACAGGCCAGGCAACGTTGTTGGGCGCGCAACAACCAGCGATCAATAAAATAAGACGGTGTACGCAATGCAGTGCGCTGTTCGACAGTGACAAATTGCTGCCAATCCAAAGTATGCAGCTGTACAAACAGTCGCACAAAGTCAGTCATAACATGCTGGGATGGTTCGGGCGATGCAGCGTTCAGGAGTTCACCCATGGGTTGGCCAGCAATGTGCGCCATCAGCAGAAAGGGCTTGCCGAGATGCGCGGCATTGGTCTCAACCGCATAAACCTGGGGCACAGGATAGCCAGCGCGGGCCAACCCTTGAATACTGGTAAATTCATGGGTTGCCTTGCCACTCGCTTCACGGCCATTGTGCAGCCGCAGCACATGGTCTGCACGTTGGCACGCAGCAGTGGGGCCATATTCCACCACAAAGGTGAACAACTCGCTCTCCCACCCTGTGGTAATATTTTCCACCTGGTGAATCGCGACGGCGTCTAGTGCTGGTTGCGTTGCTGGCCAATGACGCGCATAATAATCTTGCAGTCGCTGCTCGATTGTTAGCGAATCCATCAATCATATCTCCTCTATCACTGGTGCAAAAAGGCAATGTAGCGTGGACAATAGCATGAGTGCCGATCAATTTCAACTTTACGATCTCACCATTGTCGTCGAGGAAATCCAGGGCAACTGCACCTGTGCCATGCGCGTCGGCGACTGCTTTCAGCTGCGCGGTGGCAAAATTTCCTTGCCCGCCAATGCCGATTTTTGTCTCTATGCGCTGCAAGCGGTGATTCCCTTGTTGCCTGCCAAGCAACGGCACAATCATCCTGCCGATTGGATGGAAACCGACAGCCGCGCCGTCTGCCCCGATCCCGCCTGCCGCTTGATCATGCGCATTGATCGCACCGGCGCGCGCACCCTGCGCCATGATGACGTGAGCCCGATCCCCTGGGAAAGTGTGCAAGATGGTGGCGCGTAAAAACGGAAAAAGTTAAAAGATGCGTTAGCCGTTTATCTGTATTGATGCGATAATAGTACGACAACGTTAAATTTCATCACCTGCTGCTCTGAATGAATTCAGAGCCTAGTATAGAAAACGTGTTTAAACACGTTTGCCGTCGCAGGTGTTGAATTCATTCAACACAAATTTAACG
>DAOTTR010000408.1:0-5049 GCA_034437715.1 Caldilineaceae bacterium | reverse complement strand
CAAGGCGTTCACTATTGGGGCCATGTCTCCAGCCTGGATCTGCTGCACTGGCGGCATCATCCCCCCTGTCTCTTTCCCACGCCCGACAGCCCCGAGGAAGGCATCTTTAGCGGCAACTGTTTTATTAACAAGGCAGGACAGGCAACCATGCTCTATCATGGTGTCAAGGTGGGCAACTGTATTGCTACCAGCAGCGACGCCCAGCTTGATCAGTGGCAAAAGTTACCGAGCAATCCAATTATCCCTGTCGAGAGTAAGGACAAATGGCGCGAGGCCGGCGAACTGCCCTACACCTCGTGGGACCCGCATGGTTGGCTGGAAGGCGACACCTACTACGCGATTTTCGGCGGCAAGCGTCCGGCGATTTTCAAGGCCAAGGAATTGCACGACTGGCACTATGTGGGCGATCTCATGGCGCATCCTATGGCGGGGGTCGATCCACGCGAGGATGTCTCTTGCCCGGATCTCTTTCAACTGGGCGACAAGTGGGTGCTCATGTGTATCAGCCATGAATTGGGCTGTCGTTACTATGTGGGCGACTGGCGCAATGAGCAGTTTTATCCGGAACTGCACGAACAGATGAGCTGGGCCGACAACACCTTTTTCGCGCCAGAAAGCATGGTCGATCCGCAGGGGCGGCGCATCATGTGGGCATGGATTTTCGATCAAGCAGACGCAGCCACCCAGCAAGCCAGCGGTTGGTCGGGCGTCTTCAGCCTGCCGCGCGAACTTTGGCTGGGTGAGGATCATCGCCTGCGCATGCGCCCCGTGGAAGAGATCAAACGCTTGCGTTACAACGAACGTCGCCACAGCCAGATCCTGTTGCCGCCTGATAGCGAACAATTGTTAACTGATGTGCAAGG
This sequence comes from Caldilineaceae bacterium, assembly GCA_034437715.1. Classification (GTDB taxonomy): domain Bacteria; phylum Chloroflexota; class Anaerolineae; order Caldilineales; family Caldilineaceae; genus JAHBVH01. The sequence continues at coordinate 4,186 of DAOTTR010000408.1, read as the reverse complement.
CAATATGCTCGATCTAGAATTGGTGCTTGAACCCTTTGGCGCAACGCGCTGCGGCGTCAAGGTTTGCTGTTCGCCCGACGGCAGCGAGGAAACCGTGATAGGCTATGATGCGGTCGCGCAGAAACTCTTTATCGATACCGCGCGCTCATCCAGCCAGGGCATGGGTTTGCAAACATGCGAAGCTGGTCCGTTTCACCTAACCGGCACTGAACTGCTGCATCTGCGCGTCCTAGTCGACAAATCGGTGATCGAGGTTTTTGCCAATGACCGGCAAGCGGCGCTACGCCGCATCTACCCGTCACACGCCACAAGCGGCCAAGTCAAACTCTTTAGCGAAGGCGGGGCCACGCGCGTCCACCGCGTGACGGCGTGGGAAATGATGCCGGCCAATCCGTATTGATGGATTACGGTCAAACAAATAATCAATGCTCAATGGCTAATCGCTATTGAGCATTGAGCTAAGACGCTTGCAAAGAAATAAGTATCCAGCGCTTGCCCAACAAAATCATGCGTAGGGGCGGCTGCGCGGCCGCCCCGCGTTTGGCTGGCTGCGAACGGGCGGCTGCAAGCCGCCCCTACTGGATATTTTATTCTTTCTACTGTCCTAAGGCGCTGTAGGCATGAATGCCTCGTCCAGTATCTGCGCGGCCAACCACGGGCATTCAGTGGGGAACGCAGTAATTTCGCACTTTGTCCCAGCCGCAGCAAGTTTGCGCGCATCCTGGTAGGCGTCTGGGATGAAGTCAGCGACGGTTGAGCGCAGGGTGTAGTTTTCCCGCAGTAGTTTGGCAAGGCGAATCCGTTGCGTCAAGATGGTGCGTCGCCACTTACTGCACGCTCTGCTTTCCGGTTCGCAAATCAACTTGAGCATGTGCTCAAGAATCGTTGTCAAGCGGCTATCTAACTCACTGCGTTGACTGGCGCCCAACGATTCTATCTCCTCGATTAAGTTTGGCAGATCTAGATCAGCATAATCTTCGTTGCGCAACAAGTCCGCTTGGCGCTGGGTCCAGACGTAAAAGTCGGTGCGGTAGGTAGTCGTCATAGGTTTCCCTGTAGAAGTACGCATGTGTGCCAGCCGCGACGCCGAAACTTACGTACGCGTTCAATGGCTGCATGACCTAGGAGCCTATCATAAGTAACTGGGCATGTCAATGCCTGGTTACCTGTTCCTTACCTGTTACTTGTCTGTCAAGCGATGCGATGGCTTGGGCGGCAGGGGGCTGAAACACTCAAAATGTTCAAAATAATAGCGCGCGCTCGGCTGCGGCTTGATCGACTCGATGGTCTGCACCACGATCTGCTCTAAGAGCGCAGGTGTCGCATTGACGCGTACGTTGAGGGTAAAGTCGAGCCGGTTAGTCAGGTCATCGCCGGTTTGCAAATCCCAGGTAATGGTGCCATTCGACTGGGTGACGCTCGCTTTCAGCTTGACCGCCGGCGTAGTGACGAGCGCTTTAATATGGGCGATTGGTGCCTCGGCGCGTCCGAGAAAGTGGGTCAACGCATTGAGCAGATGGGTCGTCCACGTCACAGGCGAAAAAGGGGTGTCGGCGCGCACAGTCCCCTTGGCATTGAGCCAGCCCAGCGCGGCCTCGGCATCGGCATAGCGATCATAGTCGATCAGCAGGGCGTCGGGATTACGGCTGACCTGGCCCAGGATAATGTCCAGCCACGCATCGATCCCAGCGCCAGTGTGGGCCGAGGTGGGCAAGAGACGGCTCTGCGGATAGTTCTGTTGATAGAGCGTGACTGTTTCTGCCACCTGGCTGTCGGTCAATCGCTCGGTTTTGTTGAGCAGAATCAATTCTGCCTCGGCGACCTGTTGTTGATAAAGATAGTGTACATTGGGCGGAAAGGTGGACATATCACGCGTGCTGTCGAGCAACACGGTGAGTGGTGCTAGGTCATACTGATCGCCGTGAAACTGGATCAACGGACGCAACACCGTAGCGACCAGATCCGTGCAACTGCCCACTGGTTCGGCCAGCACAATCTCGGGCGCGGCCACGTCCTGCAAGCGCTGTAGCCCCTGCAACAGATCGGGAAAGCGACAACAGAAACAACCACCCGCCACTTCGGTAACCGGAATCGCCGCCTGGTCGCCCATGGCCGTATCGACCAAATCTTCACCCTGGTCGTTGGTGATCAAGCCAACGCGATAGCCGCGTTCAGTTAGCTTTTGCGCTGCCTTGAGCAACCAGGTTGTTTTGCCCGCGCCCAGAAAGCCGCCCGTAATCACAAGGCGAGTGGTCATTTACGCTCCTTATCGCTATCAATCGCGGATTACCAACTCGTTCCACGCTCCGCGTGGAATGCCCAATCAGGCGCTCTGCGCCTCAGACGCAGAGCGTCCACATCTGGATTCCCACGCGGAGCATGGGAACCAACCATGCTTACCAACGTCGATAGACCTGTACCTTCGGCTCCCACGTTACCCCTTCATCCAACGGAAAAATGGGACGCAGACAACGTGTATGCCCCAAATAGCGCAGATTGGCGCTGGTCGAACCGGGCGCATCGACATTGAGCATAGCCTTGGCCCAATCGGCAAACATATGATGCTGGCAATGTGGTGATTTGACCACAACCGCATCAAAGCGCTTGGGATCCTGACCGTGGGCATAGAAGAGCGAGCGGTCATACAAGCTGACGGCGCGACTGGTGACCACGACCACATGCTTGCCGACCTGCAAGACCGCCGTATCGCCGCCATCCCAGACTGAACCGTGCGATTCGTTGACAAATTGGCCGTCGGAGAGCAAGCGGACGCGCGCCGTGACCGGCAACGGGGTAAAGCGTGCCGCATCCAGCTCGCCGCCCAGCGTTACTTCGATGGCGCTGCCAATGCTGGCTTGCATGGCTGTGGCCACAGCAGCAGCATCGACCACCGGTGTCAAGAGACTGCCGGTGTAGCCACTCTCAATCAGCGCACGCAGGATCGCATTGCTATCACCCGATGCACCGGAGCTAGTCGCATCGGCGGCATCGATCAAGACGACCGTGCCATCGCCTACGGCAGATTGGGTCGTTGCTACGGCTTCGGCCAGCGAAATCAATGGTTGATACAAGTGTTCGCGTACGACCCAAAAGTCGCGCGCCAACTTTTCGGCTTCAGCAACGGCCCAACTGGCATTGCCATTCGCCACCACAAAGCTATTGGTGGCTAGCTCCCGCACATCGGTAAAGGGGTTGCCGATAAAGAGCCCCGCCGAGAGGCCATCGGCACTGGTTTCGAGCGCCTGCGCTTGGCGGATCAGCGCGCCGTAGCGCCCCGTCGCGGTGATCAATTCTGGCCCGCGCACCAAGGCGGGAATGTAGACCCTGGCCGTCACCGGCTTGGCTTCGCCGTCCACCATGCGCAACATGAGACGCGCCGCACGCAGCCCCGTCTCGTAGAAATCGACATGGGGATAGGTGTGATAGGCAACAATCGCGTCGGCATGGGTCAACATGCGGTCAGTCAACACGCCATGCAGATCGAGCGAGACCACAATCGGCACCGCCTCACCCACGATTTTGCGAAATTCGGCCAGCAGATAACCTTCGGGATCATCCTCGCCGTCGGCGGACATGGCCCCGTGGAGCGACAGGTAGATGCCATCCACTGCGCCATTCGCTTCAGTGTATGCCGCCCGCATGGCCTCACAAAACTCGCGGGCAATGCGCGCAAAGCTCTCCGCTTGCAGGGTGCCGCCGGAGGTGATCGAGCGTGCGCTATAGGTGGGAATCACCTGAATGTCAGAACGTTCACCAAAGACGCGTAAGGCCGCGCCCATCTCGACGCGACTGTTGGCATGATAGTCGAGCAGCGCTTGGCCAAACGAAATATCGAAATCGGCATAGGTGCTGGGTGCCGGGTTAAACGAAGAGACCTCTTGCTTGCACTCGCCGACCAGAATCCGCATCACGTGCATACTCCTTCTTGCTTGAAATTCTTGCTTGAAACGTCCAGTTTTGTTGACCAGGTGATAAGATTGTGTCCTCATCCGCTGTGGCAATTTTATCACGAAATGGGAATAACCAGGAAAGCACTTCTTTGCATCCGGTAGCAATAACCTAAGTGTCTGTCCAGAAATAACCTATTGAATTTATTGTGTTTTCGAAACAAGATTGGGATGAATGGTATAGTTCCACTCACCGTGCCAAGAATCAGGTTCTAAGTTAACATTTTCGAATTGTTGGT
>DAOTTR010000407.1:0-9235 GCA_034437715.1 Caldilineaceae bacterium | reverse complement strand
GCTTGGGTGAAATGTTCGGTCTGGATTTGCGCGGCCATAGTTTCCCTCCCTACAGGTTATGTGTTGTGGATTCCAGAGTACATCTATTATAGAACTTTTGTTCTTATTTGTCAATAGCTTACTTCATATTTTGAAGGATAGATCGCTAATCAGTGCTCGGTTGATAATGAACTGTACGTGTAAGTCGCCAGTGTCGTGACATATGATATAATCAGCGTCAGATTGTTAATCATCTCTTGCCATTTTGCAGGAGACCATACTGCCAGTGACGGTATTCCAAAAATATAAAAATCCATGCATATTTCACTTTTTATTACCTGTTTCAATGACACCCTCTTTCCCGATGCGGGCCGCGCCACGGTGCAACTGTTGGAGCGGCTGGGCCATACCGTCGAGTTTCGCCGCGAGCAGACGTGTTGCGGTCAAATGCATTTTAATGCGGGCTATCAGCGCGAAGCGATCCCACTGGTGCAGCGCTTTGTCCGCGTTTTCGGCGATGCCGAGGTGATCGTCGCACCGTCTGCTTCGTGTGTGGGCATGGTGCGCGATCTCTATCCGATGGCGGCTGAGTTGGCGGCTGACCCCGCACTTATCCGTGAGGTAGAAAGCCTCTGCCCACGCGTCTTTGAACTCACCGAGTTTCTGGTCAAGCAGCTGCAGGTGGAAGATGTGGGCGCGTACTTTCCGCACCGTGTCACCTATCATCCCACTTGTCATTCGTTGCGCGTGTTGCACGTGGGTGATGCGCCGTTACGATTGTTGCGCGCCGTGCGGGGCATAGATTTAGTGACGTTGCCGGACGCCGAGGAATGTTGTGGCTTTGGCGGCACCTTTGCGATCAAGAATGCTGATACCTCCATGGCCATGTTGGGCGACAAACTGCGTGCCGTGCGCGAGACCCGTGCTGAAGTCTGTGTCGCCGCTGACAATTCTTGCCTGATGCATATCGGCGGGGCGCTGCACCGGCAACGTGCCGGTGTGCGTACCATGCACATTGCCGAAATTCTCGCGACTACCGAGGGGGGCGCATGAGTGATCATCAGAAAAAACCAACACCAACCTCCGTCTTAATTGAGCTAGAGCCCAAGTTCGAGCACAATGCCGCGGTGGCGCTGGCCAACACGCAACTGCGCCGCAATATGGGCAAAGCCACGCAAACCATTCGCGCCAAGCGTGCCAATGTGGTTGGTGAGTTGCCAGATTGGGAAGCGCTGCGCGAAGCCGGACGGGCGATCAAGGCGTACATGCTCGCCCACCTGGACGAGCAATTGATTCAACTGGAGGCCGCGGTGCAACAGGCCGGCGGACACGTGCATTGGGCCCAGGACGCCGCCGAGGCCAACCGCATTATTACAGGCTTGGTCCAGGCGCACCAGGCGCAGGAAGTCATCAAGATCAAATCGCTGACAACCGATGAAATCCGGCTCAACGCGGCCCTGGCCGACGCCGGTATCACGGCGGTTGAAACGGATTTGGCTGAGTTGATCATTCAATTGGCGGGCGAACATTCGTCGCACATTCTGGTGCCAGCGATTCACAAGAACCGCGCCGAGATCCGGGAGATCTTCATGCGCACCTTGGGCGTGACCGAACTTTCAGATCAGCCGAAAGATCTGGCGGCGGTTGCGCGGACCCATTTGCGCCGTAAATTCTTGTCTACCAAGGTCGCGATTAGCGGTGCTAATTTTGCTGTGGCCGAAACCGGCACCATCTGTGTCGTCGAAAGCGAGGGCAACGGGCGCATGTGCCTGACCTTGCCCCAGGTGCTGATCTCGGTTATGGGCATCGAGAAGTTGATTCCGACCTTCCGCGATTTTGAAGTCTTCTTGCAACTGTTGCCGCGTTCATCGACCGGCGAGCGGATGAATCCATACACATCATTGTGGACGGGCGTCACGCCGGGGGATGGGCCGCAGGAGTTTCATTTGGTGCTGCTGGATAATGGGCGCACCGATGTGCTGGCCGATGAGATTGGGCGGCAAACGCTCAACTGTATTCGCTGTTCGGCCTGTCTCAACATCTGCCCCGTCTATGAGCGGACCGGCGGTCATGCCTACGGCTCGGTCTACCCTGGGCCGATTGGCGCGATTCTCACCCCGCAACTGGTGGGTGTCGAACATGCTGGTTCGCTGCCCTATGCGTCGTCTCTGTGTGGCGCTTGTTATGAGGTCTGTCCGGTCAAGATCAATATCCCCGAAGTATTGATCCATCTGCGCGGCGAGGTCGTGCGCCAGAAGCAGGATGAAGGCGGCTTGCGCGCCGCGCTTGACCCCGAGAATATTGCCTTTAAGACGCTGGCCAAGCTCTTCAGCAACCGCGTGACCTATGAACAAGCCCAACGGCTGGGCAAAGTGGGTCAATGGCCCTTGGCGCACGATGGCTACATCAACTGGCTACCGGGAATGCTTGGCGGGTGGACGGCCACGCGCGACATGCCCGCGCTGCCTGCGCAGACATTTCGTGATTGGTGGGAGGCGCGTGAAAAAGCATGAGCACTGGACGTGAGCGCATTTTACAGCGCATTCAAACCGCCCTCCACAAGGAGGCACCTACGCAGCATCTGTCGGCCAATCAAACGGTCGTACGCGATTATCGGCAGCGCGATGAAGCGCCACGCGACGACATTATCGACCGCTTTATCGAGCGTGTCACCGAGTATAAAGCGGTGGTGCGGCGTGTAGAGGCGGATAACCTGGCTTCAGCGATTGCTGAAGCGTTGGCCGCGCGCGGCGTAACGCGCCTGGTCGTGCCCGCAGATCTGCCCGCGGCGTGGCTGCCACCAACACTCACCCTGCTGCGCGACGCTGGCGATCTATCCTACGAAATGCTGGACAGCAGCCATGGCGTACTCACGGGCTGCGTTTTGGGGATTGCGCAGACGGGCACCATTGTCCTCGATCATGGCGCACTGCAGGGCCGCCGTGCGATTTCGTTGGTCCCGGATTATCATCTGTGCATCGTGCGCGCCGCACAGATCGTTGGCTTGTTTCCGGAAGCCACGGTGCCACTGGAAGCTGCGGCACGCACCGGTCGCCCCATTACCTTTATCTCTGGTCCCTCGGCCACCTCTGATATTGAATTGAATCGGGTAGAAGGGGTGCACGGCCCGCGTACGCTTGAGGTATTGGTCGTCACGTAAAAGCGTGGTTACCAGTCTGAGGAAGCAAGAACCTACCAGATGGTGATCTTATTGCCATCTAGTAGATCCCGGCGTAAATAAGGCACCCTACTTTTACGCTGATGTACACGGGTAAACGTGCCTTATTGACTGCCGTGGTATCTACGCCCAACTGTACTAGTAGGTTCAAAAGCTGTAAGATATCTGTGCCGCGACGTTGGATCGTTATACGGGCGCGGTCTGTTTGCTTACCCCGCGCCCGTCTCCGATTTACCGCGTCACGATTGGCAAATATAGCATGGATATACTTGTAGCATTGCCCACGACTACCTGCAAGGTTAATGCCTGCTTGATGTCACCGTTGTAGCCGGAGATGACAATCGGATAGACCCCGTCGGGCACGCTGGCATCGACGCTGATCTCCAGATTGCGGGTTGGGGCACCTGTGTTGAGCCCTGGGAAGCCTTCGGCATCATTGGCAAACTTGGCCGTGATACCGAGCGGGGTGTTGCCCAGATCGGCAGAGAGCCAGACATTGGGGAAGAAGAGCGCCGCGCTGGCGTTGAGGGTCACGGGCACGCTGGCGTTGCCACCAGCCGCAACGGCGACGGTTGACTGTTGGCTGCTCAGCGAGAATGCTGCCGACGCAATGCTGAATTGTACTTCCTGCGAGCGGACAGTGCGGCCACTTTCGGAATCGATGGCCTCAATCGAGATAAAGTAGGGCACATTGGGGCGAATATTGGCCAAGCGCACAAAGCCGACTTCGACGCCGGTGGGATTGTCGTTGGCGTCGAGTACAGCCAGGGCCCCGCCCACCGTGATCACTTCGGTGGGGTTGAGCGCTGTATTGCCGACGAGCAGTCGATAGCTGTCCACATCGGGATGGCTGTTGACCTGCCATTCGACATCGAGCGCGTTGGCGGTGGCATCGAAGGTGGGCGTAATAGTCGCCGTCCACTGTGTCGGGAAGCTAGCCGACCGATCAATCACAATTGGGGTCGCGTTGGCAAACTCGGTCACCAGGTTGTAATCATCTTTCGAGAGCCAGACGGCATTGAGGCCATACGTGCTCTGTGCGGCACTGGCTGCCAAGAGTGCTGGCGCGCTGGCATAGCTGGTGGCGGGGGGATTGATGCCATCATCGGCGCGTACCCACAGGTGATAGGTACCGGATTCCAGCCCACTGAGATCAACCACCTTGGTGACAAGCTGACCGCCTAACTCGGCTACGTTGGTAATCTTATACTCGGCCAGCAGATCACCCTCATAGAGCGGAATGGTTTCGGTGTTGGGCGAGCCATCGGCATTGGTGACGGTGAAAGAGGCGCTGATCGCATTCGGATTAATGTAGATCTGCACCGTGGTCGGATTGAAATCAGAAGTCAACTGCCAACTGACCTGGGTGGCCGCCGGGTTGGTGGCATCGACCGCCACCGTGCCCAGGATCGGCGGGCTGTCCGGTCCATCCACGCTGAGTTGGAAGGGCACATTGTCGGTGTCGCCGGTGACCTTTACCCGCCAGCTTTCATTCATCGGGGCCTGATCCACACTGTAGACGGTGTAATAGATCGGTGAGTAGAGCGCGTCCTTGCGTTGGAGGATCTGCACGTCAAAGCTCGGCACAGCGTCGGTGACATCGTCGGTGGCAAAGAAGGTATAGACGCCGCCGTCGGCCAGATCGACATTGAGTGCCGGGCTGAGCAGCGCATTGCCACTGGTATTGCGAAACTCGATGGTATTTGCGCCGGCATTGAGCAGCAGATAGTCAGAGGCGCTTAGATAGCCCAGGTTGGTTACAACGGGCATGCCGTTGACCACCATGTTGATGGTGGGCGTTGCCCCATTGAAGAAACGCACTTTCGCTTTGCCCATGCTTGCCGGTGCGTCATTGTTGTCGATAAAAAGGCCAAGCCCTTTGGCCGCACCGCCATAGCTGACAAGGCTGTACTGGGTGGCGGTGATCAGGGTGACATTGCCTTGCAGCACGACATTGTTTGTGCCATGTTTGCGCAATTCAATTGCATGGTCGCCCGGGGCCAACGCTAATGGGGTCAACCAGACAGTGTCCTGGGGGTCAATATCAAAGTAAATGGTCACGCCATCGACGCGCAAATCCAGCCCCGTCAATGCTGGATCCGATGAGACCGCCGTGAAGAGCAAACGGGCGCTGGCAACCGCATCTTCGTCGGTTACCGGCTCCACAAAGTTACCGTCATCAGCGACTGCTGTTGGTTTTTCCTCACCCCAGGCGATATATTGGAGGTATTCGATAGCATAGCCAGGGATCGAAGCATAGTTAGCCGGCGTAACCTCTTGTCCACCTGGCGTGAAGAGGGAGAGACCGAGCGGTTCGGTGGCGATGAGGTTGAAGAGCACATCGCCATGTCGGATCAAATTGACCTGCGAGATCACATCAGTCGCGCTGGCGGCCTGTACCCCCGTGAGATCCACAATGGGCTTGGTCAATGGCACATCGACAATCACGCCAGCATTGTTACCCGCCGCATCTTGCAGGAAGGTAAACTCCTGCCACGCCGCGGCTGCGTTAACCACCTCGCCCGATTGGATGGCTTTTTGCCAAGCGGCACGGGCTGCGGCCAGGAAAGGCGGTGTGACGAGTTTGAAGCTATCCACATTACGGAAAGTCAGCGAACCACGGTCATTGACAAAGAAGCCAGCCGAGCCAAAGCCCAACACGCTGACCACGCCCTTGAAGCCGAAGTCGCGATTGGTAAATTCACCGGCCTCGACGCGTGCGGCGGCCAACGTGGGCAGATCGAAGGGGGGCAACTGCAGGCAGATTGCGGGAAAGATCGTTACACCGAAAACTTTTACCGCTGGCGTACAGCTCTTGCCAAATGCGCCTTTCTTCATTTCAATCGCAACCCGTCCTGAGCCAGCAAAGGTGAACTGGCCACCACTGCGCGTAAAGGCGGTGATGCTGACATCGGTGGTATAGGGAATAAAGCCAAAGAAGCTGTTAGTCTTGATCCGTGCTTTGAAGCCTTGCGTCACAATCGTGGCATCGGCACGCGCCATCTCGAAGACCAACACCTTGAGCGTGCCGCCCAAATCAATTTGGAAGGGACTGAGGCGCAGACTCATCGAGCCATTGACCGACACAATAGGTCCCAAGACCGGCAGGCTCTTGCCGGCTTCGATTTCGACTTCAATATCGACTTGCTCATTGCCTGGCGTGAGCGTAACTTCGCCACTGACGGAAGTGAGGAAGAGACCGCTGGAGCCAATCGGCAAGCCGGGGTCACAACTGGCACGGGCACGGATGGCACTCAAGCGAAAGGCATCGGCTGTCATAGGGCCGCTTACTGCATTGCCAGTAAAGGCGACCGGTTGTGTATTCTGGGCATTGGCTGGGTTTGCGCTGCCTGCGGCAATCGCCATCACCGTTTGGCCCTGGGCATTGGCAAAGATGGTGACACCAGCACCGATAGTACATTCGCGCCCAGCCGACGTTTTGCCCTTTTTGATATTCGGAATCGTCAGATCGCCATCCGCCCGAATCTCAAAGCCATTGGTGACTGACGTGAGGGAGCCACTCAGTTCCAACGCAAAACCGCTGCTGGTGCGGATCGAAGGCAATTTGATCTTCCCCGTGCCAAATTTAACGCCGCTGAGGTCAATCGAGGTCGGCACCGAAATCTGGGCCGCCAAGCCACCAAATTCACGCGGCATTTTCAGTTCTGGCCGGGTGATATGCAAGGTCGGGCGTTCGCTGACATAGACGATTTGCACGCCACGGGCCACGAGTTGCACCCCTGCCACATTCAGCTCAAAGTCAGGAATCGTTGCCGTGCTGAATTGATTGCGCGCATTGACGTTGCCGCTGAATGCCAGACTACTCAGGGTGCCGCCGTTGGTGGTGATGGCCATCCGGCCATTGACCGTGCAGCTCGTCGCGGTCCGATTGCTGATCGCAACGTTATCGATGCGCACCGATACTCGTTTGGCGACGATGCTCGATGAAAACTCGAAGAGCGTAATCGGGTTGCCCGAACAGTAGCCCAGGGTATTGACCGGGGTGGGCGACGGCGTGGCCGTTGGGGTCGGGCCAAGGGTGGGCGTGGCTGTCGGCTGTGGCGAGGTGGCGGTGGGGGTCGCGGTCGGGGTGGGCGTGACGGTTGGCTCAGGGAGGTTATTGAGCGTAATTAGCAGGATCTGTTCAAAACTATTGCCGCTGAGATCGGTGCTGCGCACCCGGATACTATGAATTGCTTTAAATTCAAAGTCGAGTACGGCGGCGGTGCGCAGTTCACGGCCAAAGATGCCAAAGACAAAATTGTCATCGCTGCCCGAGCCATCGACCAATGTGTAGGTATGGTCAAGCACACCGGGCGAATCGGGGTCAACGGAACTGAAGACGCCGACGCTAGTCCCGACGGGGGCATTTTCATTGACACGGGCGTTGTTCAAGGTAATGGCGGTGGGGGGATCGTTGGCATCGGCCCCTTGAACGATCACGTTTTGGGTAAAGGTGAGTCCTTCGGGGTCGCGCACCTGGACGCCTACGGTGTAATTGGCTTTACCCCGCCCAACGAGCGACTGCACCAGCACAAGATTGATCACCCCGATATCGGTGTTTTCGATGGCAAAGAATTGGTTGTCGTTGCCGGTACCCGTCAGCGTGAAAAGGTAGTTGCGTGTGCTGCGGCTGCGACAATCGGGATCGATGAGAAATACATTGCAGGTTAGATCGGGATCGCGCGCCATAAGCAGCCCGACTAAGCTGCCTGTGGGGGCATTCTCTGCTAGGGGGGCGGGGGCTGCTGTCCCAAAGAACGACCCCCGCAACAGGATCTCGGTCGGGGCATCGCTGACGCCCGTAATGGTCACATTCACCGCTGCTTGGCGGGTTTTGGTGACATCGCCATTGTGTACGGTGTAGAAAAACGAGTCACGCCCAAAAAAATTAGGCTTCGGCGTGTAGCGAATCTGGTTATTGACAATTTCTGCCGTGCCCGTGCGCGGTGCGCCCACCGCCGACAGGGTTAGGGGGCTGCCATTGGTCTCTGTGTCGTTGGCTAGCACATCAATCAAAATGACGGTATCTTCTTCGATCGTTACGCTGTCATCTTCTGGCGCGGGCGCTTGCGCCAAAGGAGCCGCTTGTGCGACGCCCATCGGCCAGAGCACGACACAAAACAAGAGAACAACTAACAGACGACAGGCGCGCCACAGGGCAGGCCGACGCAAGTCGCGATAGAATAGGTCTGACATACGGGTTGTTTTCCTTTCGGTATAAACGGAATGAAGCTTTACTTGCTGAAACATGAAGAGGTAATGGCGCTGCAATCACGTTGCCGCAACCACCTCAAAGCAGGACAACCCAACTGTAGTCACCAAACGTAGCGAGAACGTAGCGAAGTTGCTACGTTTTGCTATGCAGGTTGTTTTTTTGTTAGTGGGTTGCTTGAGCGGCCATCCCCTGGGCGCGAAACCAGCTAACTAATGAACCATCGAACACTTTGCAGCGTAGTTGGTTGTTGTAAGCGCTCGATCATGATAAAATTGAGGCGTAGAGATGTTAAATAGGAGAGGTTATGCAAAAAACAGACTACGCGCACTACGCAGAAATTTTGAAAGCAAATTTGGCGTTCATCAAGCAGAAATTTAATGTTAGCGAACTGGGCATCTTTGGCTCCTATGCGCGCGGTGAACAGGACGTGCAGAGTGATCTAGATATTCTTGTGCGTTACAGCAAAGTGCCGTGTGTCTGGAATTGGATCGAGTTGGAAGATTACCTAAGCCGATTAACCGGAGTAGAGGTTGACCTCGTGCCGGATGCGGCTATGAAGCCAAAGATTAGGGAACGCGTCTACCAGGAGGTAATCTTCTTGTGAGAAAACCGAACCCTAGTACAGTTGGGTGGAAATAACCATACTATTCTCCGGTGAATCAGTAGTGAATCAGTAGGACAGTGAGACAGTACAAACACTGTCCTACTGTCCTACTGATTCACTGTCTTACTTACGCCCAAGTGTACTAGTACACTTGGGCGGAAATAACCATACTATTCTCCGGTGAATCAGTAGTGAATCAGTAGGACAGTGAGACAGTACAAACACTGTTCTACTGTCCTACTGATTCACTGTCTTA
>DAOTTR010000406.1:0-2535 GCA_034437715.1 Caldilineaceae bacterium | reverse complement strand
CGCTTGCTTTCATATTCCATCTCTTTGGTTTCCATCCCCCTAGTATAGCCAATCTTTCCCCTTTTCGCCCCCTTCCATAATTGCTGCAACCCCCATTTTTCGCTGCGGAATGTGGGCTCTAAGGCATGACGCACCACACAGCCGGTATCATTCGCCAACAAGTGAATTGAGATCGACGCTTCTGCCGAAGTCGTCTTGACGGCATGAATATCGCCATCCGGCGGTAACAAGGTATAAAAATGGCCGGGTTGCAGCTCATTCACCGCTGCGATTTCTAACACGGCATAGCCAATGTCGCCGTGCTCATGGGCGTGAGCGTGATCAGGGGTGTGCTCGTGATTGTGCTCGTGATTGTGCTTATGATTATGCGCAACGGGCTGTGTTGCGGTGGGGTCATCCGTGCGCCGATAAACAGTCTCGGTCTGCTCGCCGCGATAGAGGCCCACAAAGCCCCATGCCAGGTGATCGTGGACCGGTGTTTCTGCCGCCGGTGGCACCACCAAGCTGAACAAGGTGAGCGAGCGATCGCCGGCGCGAAAGAGTAGCCAACTGCCAATCCCGCCCCCCATGCCGCTAGCCGCATAGGGGGCGGCAAATTCATCGGGCAACCACGCTGGTTCGCTCAGGAGCGCGGCAAAGCGGGGGCGCAACGCTGCCAGCGCTGTCGGCACATCACTGTGTTGGGCAATGCGCTGGCGCACGTCGGCAATGAAGGCGCGCACGATGGGCGTATCGAGGAAAAATTCATCCTGCGCTTGGGCTGTGTCTGTTGTCATTGTCGTTCTTTCTATGGCGCTATTACGCTAATTCTAGGGTAGGCCACAGCCAGATAGGGCGCAACCTCTGTCGCCACACGCTCCAAGGCCCGCAACGCCTTGTTGTATGGCATATCCCCAGATCAATTTGTACTAATAAATCTGTCCATCCAATCACCGCTTGTTCGGCAGCCAACGCCTCGCCAATTTCGTCGGGATGACCATGCAAGATGTGGAAGCGCGTCAACGTCTCTTCGAGCGATGCGTCGGCGGCCAACAGTCCACGTCGTACATGATCGGCCCGCGATTGGGCCAAGGCTTCGGCCAGATCTCGCCGTGCCGTTGCCCGATCGGCAGCGGGATAGAGGGCGCGGCCTACACTAATGCGCGTCTCTCTATTTCCCCCCCAAGGCTGTGCGATAGGCAAGCGCCGTACGCGCCTGATTCTCTACGGGGGAGCCGCCACCGCGTTCGACGCGCCCCAGCAGCAGCCCCAGATTGTGCTGGGCGGCATGGTGTGCGCCTTCTGCGCTCGTTACGGCCAACCAGAGCCGGTTGAGCAGATCGGGTGCAGGGGGTGATCGGCTTGGGCTGGGCCATGTGCCGAGCTTCGCTGGTGGCATCCGGTGTGACGGGCGCAGTGTTGCCAGCGCTATCTGTAGCCTTTCCAACTGGTTGGCTGATGTTCAGGGCAGATGCTCCTTCTGGTTGACACAATGGTCTTGCTGACCATAACACTGGTTGCGAAAATAGGGCGCTAGAAGACGGCAACCAATTGGGTCACGGCAACAGGCTCGCTTGTAATGAGTTGTTTGGCCAATGTTGCGAGCGCATGTTGCAAGCGCTTTTCAACCGCGGCATCCAATGCAAACCCATTGCCGTTCACTTGCTGAATCTGGGCATTTTGAATATAGATACCGCTGAGAATGTGTTGTGCCCCTAGCGCAGACAAGACAGGCTTGCGCGCGTAGTCGATAGCCAGAAGGTGGGCCGGTGAGCCACCCGTCGCAATTGGCAGCACGATCTTGTTATTCAGGCCATCTTGGGGTAACAGATCCAGAAAAACCTTGAGTACGCCGGAATAAGTTGCTTTGTAGATCGGGGTGGCGATCACCACGGCGCGCGCCTGTTGCACGCGCTCAATGCTGTTGCGGATGGTTGGGCTGTCAAAGCGCGCCGTGAGCAGATCCTCGGCGTCCAGATCGCGCACATGGATGGCATCGGTGGTGAGCCCATAGTTTTGCAACAGGGTGCGTGTATACGCCAGAACGGCCGTGGAACGAGAAGATTGTGACGGACTGCCGGCAATTGTAATAACGTCGGACACAGGAGTGATCCTTTCAAGCAAGATGATAGAATGAATATTTATATTATATAGGTGCAAAAGTGCAGTCAGCACTCGCGGCGATTGATGGATCGATTCACGACAAATGCGTGTAACGACATCACCCAACGCTACGCGCCTAGGTCGCTGCTCATGCCGTGATCGATCGGATTGTCAGAAAAGTTGGGATAAAATGGCGGGTGACGAATGTGTGCATAAGGCGCATAAAAACACGCGCCCCATGCCATCCGTTCCCGCTAGCTACAGATGGGGTAGCGACAACAGAGGCAAACGGGCAGAGGATAGGCATGAATTCGATGGAAAGACAGCTGCATATGCATGGACATTTCTATAACTAGTAGATCCCGGCGTAAATAAGGTACCCTATTTTTACCATGATGTACACGAGTAACGTGCCTTATTAACTGCCGTGGTATCTACGCCCAACTGTACTAG
>DAOTTR010000405.1:0-2623 GCA_034437715.1 Caldilineaceae bacterium | reverse complement strand
GCATGTTTGCCCACACGACCATCGGGCTGGATCGGATAGGCACGCAACTCGCGCGCTTGCCCGTCGCCATACTTACTCTGGGCCACATAAAGGGTTTGGTTATCCGGTGAAAGCAGCAAACCATTGGGCGAGGTGGTGTCATAGGTCACGCGCACCACATGCCAGGTGCCATCCGGTTGCGGATCGGCACGGAAGATCGACTCATGATCCAATTCCATGTCGCTGCGGTCATCGCCATAGCGTGGATCAGTAAACCAGATACGCCCTTGGTTATCAATCGCTAGATCGTTGGGGCTGTTGAATTTTTTGCCTTCAAATTGATCGCAGACAACGGTCGTCGTACCATCGGCGTTGTAGCGCACAATACGCCGCCCACCAGCTTGTTGGGGCGTGCCCCCTTCGCAGGCGTAGAGTTGGCCGGCCTTGTCCAACATCAAGCCATTGGCCTTGTTAGTCCCCTCCCGCAAAATGGTATAGTCGCCGCGCTGGGCAGCATAGCGCATAACTCGGCTGTTGGGGATATTGGTAAAGAGCAGCCCGCTGCCATCCCAGGCCGGACCTTCAGTCAGCCCGATGGGTTCGAGAATAATTTCAAATTGCCAACTCATGCGTCCTCCTGTTTATAGTTTACAAACTACCAGCGAATTCGTCGGCTAGAATTGCCGTGATTTGTTCCACGAGTGGTGGCAGTTCAACAGTCACAATCCGCCACAGGACATCGAAATCAATTTCATCGTAGCCGTGAACCAGGCGATTGCGCGTGCAAATAAAACGTAACCAAGATGTCAATATCACTGTGCGGCGCAAAGTCATCGCGCAAGATTGAGCCAAAGAGTGCAAGCCAGCGAATGTGATGTCGCCGGCAGAAGTCCGCAATGGCCTGCTGAGGTATTTCAACACCATGGTAGTTCATAGGCGGCATGGCCTCTCGCAAAATTTCTTCCTGCGGCGAATGCATAAGTAAAGCACAGAAAGTTCTTAAAAAACTTAGTCACAAATTATACGAATAAACCGAATTTTCCCTTGACTATTCGTGAAATTTGCGCAATTCGTGACAGGCAGTTTTTACAAAGACTTTCTCACTTTTACTTATTGTGTCATGCACGCGCCGAACACGGAAAACTGCATTCCATTATAATCAAAGCGTGCTTATAGAACAAACGACCCGCGCCGGTCAGGCCACGGGTCGGATCATGCCAAGGGGTGGGCGAGAACGGCGCAATGCCAGGCGTTACAAACCCAAATAGGCCTCGATCACGCGTGGATCGGCCAGCAGATCTTGGGCATCGCCGCTGATCGTGATCGTGCCGGTCTGCATGACATAGCCGCGGTGGGCCACTTGCAACGCTTTGCGCGCATTTTGCTCGACCACCAGAATCGTCGCGCCGTTTTTGTTGAGATTCTCGATGGTTTCAAAGATCGTGTCTACCAACAACGGTGCCAACCCCATAGATGGCTCATCCAAGAGCAACAGGCGCGGCTGGGACATCATCGCCCGCCCCATAGCGAGCATCTGTTGTTCGCCGCCCGAAAGCGTGCCAGCCACTTGCCGCCGCCGTTCACGTAGACGCGGAAAGAGCGTAAAAATACGCTCCATATCCTGTTTGATGGCAGCGTTATCATTGCGCAAGTAAGCGCCAATTTCTAGATTCTCGTGGACGGTCATCTGGGCAAAGACGCGCCGCCCCTCGGGCACCTGTACCAACCCCAGCCCGGTGACAGTATGCGCGGGCGTTCCGGCAATCGCTTGGCCCTCGAACAAAATTTCGCCCTGGCGTGGGCGCAGCAACCCGCTGATCGTCTTGAGCGTTGTGCTTTTGCCCGCGCCATTTGCGCCAATCAAGGTGACAATTTCGCCCTGATTGACCGTAATCGAAATGCCCTTTAAGGCATGGATGTTGCCGTAGTAGGTGTGGATATCGTTAACTTCGAGTAATGACATGGCTGAATTGTATTCCTAGAAGTTCAAAATCGCTAGACTAGTACAGTTGGGCGTAGATACCACGGCCGTTAATCAGGCACGTTACTCGTGTACATCATGGTAAAAATAGGGTACCTTATTTACGCTGGGATCTACTAGTTGAAAAGACCGGTGCTGCGTAAATCGTTAGACGCAACCCGTACGATAGTTAAATTGCCATTACGCGACTTTGGCTTCGCGCTTGCGCGTGCCCGCCGCCGCCGCTTCCACACCTTCGCGGCCCAAATAGGCTTCGATCACCTTGGGGTTGCGTTGAATCTCGGTTGGCGTCCCTTCGGCAATTTTGCTGCCGTGATCGAGCACCGCAATATATTCGGAAATGCCCATGACTACGCGCATATCATGTTCGATCAGCACAATCGTCATGTTCAATTCATCGCGCAGCCGGTGGATAAAGAGCGTCAATGCCTCGGTTTCGCGCGGGTTCATGCCGGCGGTGGGTTCATCGAGAAAGAGAATTTTCGGGTTATTGGCCAATGCGCGCGCAATCTCCAGCCGCCGTTGATCGCCGTAGGCAAGATTCTTGGCCACCCAATTGCCTTTGCCGTGCAAGCCCACAAAGTCTAATAATTCTACGGCACGGTCGAGCGCCTGGGCTTCTTCGGCACGCTGTTTGGGGGTGCGAAAAATTGCGCCGAACAA
>DAOTTR010000404.1:0-9634 GCA_034437715.1 Caldilineaceae bacterium | reverse complement strand
AAGAATAAAGTATCCAGTCGGGACGGCTTGCAGCCGCCTGTTCTCAGCGAGCCAAACGCGGGGCGGCTGCGCGGCCACCCCTACGCATGATTTTGTTTGGCAAGCGCTGGATCCTTATTGCTTTGCAAGCGCCTAAATGATTTGTCTATCAGTAGGGCAAAAGCGCTGATTTCAAACGGTTACAAGGTATCAATGAAAAGGGTACAGACCATACTTGGAGAGACAGATGTACACGGGGGGAAAGGCCATGCTTTGGATGACTACGCATTTCTCCTTTATCGCTGAGGACGATTCGGAGCATAGATGAAAATAAGCGAATGCTACAAACGGACAGAAAAGTCTGTCACCAGTGTAGCATGGCTATTTCTGCCTGTCAAACGCCTTTTTTTATCCACAAAACCATATTGACAGCATCGTACCGCATAGCTTACAATCCGAGTAGTTCCCTACGTATATGACCGAAAGTACCAACTATACTGAGCAGCGCCATAAAGGTACATTTTTTTGCACGAGTAAAAATGCACGTATGTGCTGCTGCGGAATATAACCAAAGAAGGAAGCCATGAACATCGACGAACTTCCCATGCGCATTGCGATTGGCCAGGCCAATCAATTGACCGCTGACATTATCACCTTTGCCCACCAAATCGGCGTCAAGGACATTCAGTTCAATACCCCACGCCTGCCCGGCGAGAGCCGCTGGGAATATATGGATCTGGTACGTCTGCGCACCAGTTGTGAAGATGGTGGGCTGCGCTTGAACGCGATTGAAAATGTGCCGATCAAGTTTTATGACAAAGCCATGCTCGGCCTGCCAGGGCGCGATGAGCAGATCGAGAACATGCAGGCGACCATCCGCAACCTGGGCAAGGCGGGCATCCCAATCTTTGGCTACCACTGGATGCCTAATGGCGTCTGGCGCACCTCCACCACGGCGCGGACGCGCGGTGATGGCCAGACTACAGCCTTTGATTTCGAACAGGTAAAAAATGCACCCCTTTCCTTTGACCGTGAATACAACGCCGACGAGATGTGGCAAAATTACGAATATTACATCAAAGCGGTCCTGCCCGTGGCCGAGGAAGCGGGTGTCAAATTGGCACTGCATCCTGACGATCCGCCCGTGCCCATGTTGGGTGGCGTAGCGCGGCTCATGCGTAATTTTGAAGGCTTCAAACGTGCGCTGGAAATTGGCGACAGCCCCAGCCACGGCCTCGATTTCTGTGTCGGCTCGTGGTCCGAAATGAGCCCCGAAGAATGTTTGACTGGCCTTCAATACTTTGGCGAACGCGGCAAGATCCTCTATGTCCACTTCCGCGATGTGCTGGGCACCGTGCCCAGTTTCCGCGAAGCCTTTATCGGCGAGGGTAACTTGAATATGTTCCAGGTGATGAAGACCCTCAAGCATTTGAACTTCAAAGGCTTCTTGATCGACGATCATGTCCCACGCATGGTCAATGACAGCGGTTGGGTCAGCCTGAGCCGCGCCTTTGCCAACGGCCAAATGATCACTATGTTAGAGATTTTGAATAATGAAGCAGCAGCGAACTAAGCAGCAACGCCATCGACGATTCGAGAAAGAAATTGACTGGTTATGAGCCGACTGCATGTCGCCTATCTGGCATTGGGAAGCAATTTGGGCGATCGCTCCGCCAATATCCAGCGCGGGTTGCGCGCCAGCGTACCCTTTGCCAGCGTCGAGGCAACCTCCTTCCTCTATGAAACACCCCCCGCCTATGTCTTGGATCAACCCATGTTCTTGAATGCCGTCTGTCGCGTGACCACCGACCTCGCCCCCTATGATCTGTTGGTCGCGCTCAAAGCAACCGAAGATAGCCTGGGGCGCTTCAAGAGTATTCGCTTTGGCCCGCGCACGATTGATCTGGATATCATTTTTTACGATGATATCCAGATGGCATTGCCCGATGAGTTGCTGATCATTCCGCACCCGCGCATGGCCGAACGGGGCTTTGTCTTAGAACCGATGAATGATATCGCGCCCACCTTTGTGCATCCGGGCCTGGGCGCAACCATGCAGGAATTGCTAGCGCGTCTGAACGAACACCCGTTACCCCGCGTTATGCCCCTGCGCGATCAATTGTGGACCTGGCGGCAGAAAACCTATCTCATGGGCATCATCAATGTCACCCCCGATTCATTCTCGGGCGATGGGCTATTGAACAATACCAGTTCGCCCAACCAACTCATCGACCGGGCGGTGACCCTAGCCGAACGCTTCGTCGCCGACGGTGCCGATTGTCTGGACATTGGCGGCCAATCGACGCGGCCAGGGCATCAGGTAATTTCCGCCGAAGCCGAGATCGAACGCGTTGCGCCGGTGATCAAGGCGGTGACGCAGGCCGTCAACGTGCCTATCGCCATCGACACCTTTCGATCTTCAGTGGCGCAAGCGGCATTGGCCGCGGGGGCCAGCTTGATCAATGATGTGTGGGGATTGGCCTTTGACGCCCAGGTGGGACAAGTTGCGGCGGACAACCAAGTGCCGCTGATCATCACGCATAATCGCGCCCAAAATGATGATCCCATCTATCAGCAACAGTTGGCGGCACGGCCAGCAGCCCAGTCCGGCGACATTATACAGGACATTGCCGCCGAATTGGACGACCAACTGACCGCAGCGCTGCAGATGGGCATTCCGCGCTGGCTGCTCATCGCCGATCCAGGCATAGGTTTCGGCAAAACACAGGCGCAAAATCTCACCTTGATCCAACGCTTGGCCGAACTGAAGCAGGCACTCAACTATCCACTGCTAATTGGCGCGTCGCGCAAAAATTTTATTGGTAAGGTGTTGGGCGGCGTGTCGCCCGAAGAACGCGATGAAGCGACGGTTGCCCTGAGCGTACTGGCCTTGGAACGCGGTGCCAATATTCTACGCGTCCATGATGTGCGTGCCATGGGTCGTGCCGCACGCATGGCCGAAGCCATCCTCAATGCGTGAGATCACGCTTGAATTCTTTGATCTAGGCAAAGGAGCCAAACCACATGAGCATCATTCAGCGCGTGGAAATTCACGCCTTTACCTTTGAAGCCAAAAATCTGGGCCTGGGCAAACATTCAGCCGCCGGGGTGGGTAATCTGATCTACCTGGCCGGCTCCAAACTCAAGACCCAGCGCTTTGCGGTACGCATTCTCTGTGACGATGGCGCACAGGGCGAATATGTAACGCACTGGGTGGGGACACCCGCTACGTTGGGCCAGATCCAGATGTTGGCCCCCAACCTCATCGGGCGCGATCCCGAAGAACGTGAGCTGATCTACGATGATCTCAAGCGCGAGGTGCGCGCCTATGATCACATGGGCCACGGTGCGCTCGACATTGCGCTGTGGGATCTGGCGGGCAAAAAATATAATTTGTCGGTGGCGCGCATGTTGGGCGCCTTTCGCAAACGGTTACCCACCTATGCCAGCACCTATCATGCCCAGGAAGATCCCGGCGGCATGGACACGCCCGAAGCCATGGCCGACTTTGCAGTGGCGTGCCAAGCCCAAGGTTTTCCTGGCTTCAAGATCCACGGCTGGCATAGCGGCGACGCCAAGCGCGAGGCACGCACCGTCTTGCTCACGCGCCAACGGGTTGGCACGGATATGTATTTGATGGTCGATCCGGCCTGCCAACTGCGCACCTTTCTCGATGCACTCTATGTCGGGCGGGCCTGCGACGAGGCTAACTATTTCTGGTATGAAGATCCCTATCGCGATAGTGGCGTCTCGGCCACAGGCCACCAACGGCTACGCGAAAAACTTAAGACGCCGCTGCTCGTGAGTGAACATATACGCGGGCTGGAACAGAAGGCAAACTTTCTGCTAGCCGGGGGCTGCGACATGATCCATGCCGATCCAGAATACGATCTGGGTATCACCGGCGCGCTCAAGATTGCCCACTTCTGTGAAGCGCTAGGGTTGGATGTGCAGATGCACGCTTGTGGTCCGGCCCACCGTGCCGTGATCGCCGCCATTCGCAACACCCATTTCTATGAGATGGCGCTTATCGGACCAGGAATGCCCAACCTGGTACCGCCCGTCTACACCTGTGGCTATTCGGATCAACCCGAAGATTTGGGGGCCGATGGCTGTGTGCCAGTGCCCGACGGACCGGGGCTCGGTGTCACCTATGATTGGGCCTTCATCGAACGCAATCGTACAGCGTTGCTAGTATTTGAGTAGCGCGTGTTTGCTGTCTACCCTGGGAACGCTGACATCTTGCCAGCAGAGATGGTGGCGCGCCCAGGGCGAAACTATGTGTGAATAAGGCGCGATTAAGCCGACAGGGGCGTACATTAGATCAATAAAAAGTCTAGGGCCAGCCGATTGAACTCGGCTGGCTTTTCCCACATGGGCACATGCCCGGCACCTTTGATCAGCGTGAATTGGCTGCCAATTAACTGTTGCGTCAGGGCTTGCCCTAGCACAACAGGCACGATCGTGTCGTGTTCGCCCCAGATGATCAAGGTGGGGGATTGGATGTGGGCCAACTGGTGTTCCAGATTACTTTTCAGAAGTTCGCGCCCGATGCGCAAGACAGGGAAGATTCCAGTATGCAGCGTATCAAACAATAGCACCTGAAATAAGCTGAACGGAATATGCCGAAAGGCCTGCATCATTCCCCAAGATTGTCGGATATAGCCATGGCCAAAGGGCAAGATCGCTGCGCTAACCAGCACTAAGCGCGCGACTTGGTCAGGATGTTCGGCAGCAAATTCAGCAGCAATGCGCCCACCCATCGAGTGGCCGATCATGCTGGCTCGCTCGATATGGATCTCCTTCATCCATCGGCTCAGGTAGTGGGCGGCCTGACTCAGCACAAAGCGTGGCCGAAAACGTCGATCACCAAATTCGCTTAGATCGACAGCGTAGACACGAAAATGCGCGGCCAATTGTGGAATATTGTGATTCCACCAACGGGTCGAGCCAGCCAGCCCATGGACCAAAATCAACGGTGGCCCTGCGCCCGCCGTTTTATAGTGAATCCAGGTTGAGTCGATCTGAATATGTCGCCGTTCGACAACCGGCTGTTTTTCTGCAACCATGATCCCCATTTAAGCAAGTGCATCAAGTACGTTGATTAGCGCGTATACAGTGGTGTGCGCAAAAATGTCTGTACCAACGCCACCAGGGCCTTGGGCGTGCTATAGTTGACACAATGGGGGCCCTTTGGAATAACCTGTAGCTGACTATCGGGCAACAAGCGCACCATCTCCTCGACCCATTGTTGGGTCGCGATCAGATCGCGCGCGCCACGGATCACCAACGTTGGTGCCGGAATGGAGCACAGTTGCCGCTCACTGGTTTCATACAACGCATACTGAAAGGTCTGCCAGGTACGACGGATGCCAGCCGCATAAGCGTCGATGACCAAATGATAGAGCAGCGACGGTTTTTCGAGCACAAAATCAAACAGCAGACGACTCGCTTGTTGAATGACTGTGCGCGCGGCTGGATCAACGGTCGGTCCTGTCAAAATCAGGCGCTCTACGCGCCTAGGATAGCGCGCAGCCAGATTGATCAATACCTGACATCCCAATGAATTGCCCAGCAGGATTGCCCGCGGCAGTTGCATAACGTCCATCCATGCCA
The DNA here is from genome assembly GCA_034437715.1 of Caldilineaceae bacterium. Classification (GTDB taxonomy): domain Bacteria; phylum Chloroflexota; class Anaerolineae; order Caldilineales; family Caldilineaceae; genus JAHBVH01. Next base: position 4,039 of record DAOTTR010000404.1, on the reverse strand, counting down.
CAACAGCATCCGCCAATTCAGCAATAGTCAACACACGTTGCGGTCCCTCACTTTTGCCAAAGCCAGGCAGATCCAATGCATAGACCGAATAGTGCGCGGCCAATCGCTGGGCAGTTGGCACCATATAGCGGCTAGAAATGAGCAAGCCATGAATCAACACCACCGGTATTTGCCCGCGTTCCCCCGAATGGGTATGTACCCGTGCATGAAGTCGCCAACCCCGCACCACAGTCCAGCTACTTTTCAACGTACTGATGCCTCTACGCAGCATTGCCTTGCCACCCTCTCTGTCCGGCTCATAAGTTTGACACTACACTTGTATAGTAGACATAGCCTAACAGCAACCCACACGTGTAAAGATAGATATGGATAGGCAACCACGGTACAATTTAGCTATAAGTTTAGAGACCAATCCATAGCAGTTGGGCATAGCAGCGCACAACCAATATGCATGTGGTTGGCGAGATTCCTATCTACTCCTCACCGATTCGGGGCCGCCCTGCGCCACCTTCAACCTCATTTGTCGCGTCCGCCTGCCACGGCAAAGAGAGTCAGTGCGCATCCAAGAAGCGCTGGCCTACTTTCGCTCCGCAGATCGACCTTTTCTAATAGCGCTGAGTTACAGCCCAGGCGAACTGATATTGTGAAATAAAATTATAATATGCGAATTATCGAGACCGCGCCTCGGTCAGTCGCAAAATCTCATCCAACACAGCAGTGCGCTGCGCCACGGTGAGCGGAGCGTACTGATACATTTCGGTAAACCAGAAGCCATCGACGGCCAGACGCACCAGCAACGCGACGGCGGGATCGAGGCCGCTCGCTTCGACTTGCTGTTGCCATTCCGCATAACTGCGCCGCATAATCTCAAGAACTGTTGGGTAGCGTTCACCGGCGGCAAACAGACTGGCAAAGAGGCTGGCGTTGTCGGGATCAGTGATCTCGGCAATCGAAGCCTTGGCGTAGGCGCGCAACCAGCCCCCTGGCCCTTGATCTTCGGTCTGCACCAGGCATTGCAGATGGGCGTTAAAGCGGTCGATATGGTGTTGAAACAAGGCCTCGATCAATTCAACCTTGCTGGGAAAATGGTAGAGCAAGCCGCCTTTGCTCAAGCCCGCTTCCTCGGCGACGGCATCAAGCGTCAAGCTGGTGAGCCCATCGCGCTGCAAAATGCGCCCGCACGCGCCAAAGATTAGGTCCCGCGTCTCCCCAGCACTTCGTCTTTGGGTCATCTAGCCATCATCTTTCACTGGTCTATGTTTCTAGCCTGAACAGTAATCAGTTATCCGCGCCTGATTGTACTACACCCTCCGCCATAATTGGTGTAGAGCCACGGCAAAAATCGAATTGGAAGCAAAATCACTTTTGGCGAATGAAGTAAGTTGACAGCGCCAGCCAGCGCAGCATAGAATCGAATCTATCTTTACTGTACCAACCAGACGGTATAGTTATCATCAAGGCGCGAGGCAAGTACAAGTATGAGCAATTCAGTAGAACAATTTGATACGATCATTATTGGCGGCGGGTCGGCGGGCTGTGTATTGGCCAATCGCTTGAGTGCCGAGCCAGGCCATCGGGTGTTGGTGTTGGAAGCGGGCCGGCCAGATTCGCTGTGGGATATTTTCATCCATATGCCCGCCGGGTTGACGATTCCCATCGGCAACAAATATTACGACTGGTGCTACCAATCCGAGCCAGAACCGTTTATGCACAACCGGCGGATTGCCCATGGGCGCGGCAAGGTGCTGGGCGGCTCCAGCAGCATCAACGGCATGATCTTTCAGCGCGGCAATCCGCTGGACTATGAAAAATGGGGCGCGCTGTCCGGTATGGCAAATTGGGATTATGCCCAATGCCTGCCCTATTTCAAGCGGATGGAAACGTGCTTGGTCGGCGATAACGACTATCGCGGCAAAGACGGTCCGCTAAGTTTGGAGCGCGGCGCAGCGTCCAATCCACTCTTTAAAGCCTTTTTTCAAGCCGTGCAACAGGCTGGTCATGCGTTGACCAGTGATGTCAATGGCTACAAACAAGAGGGCTTCTCGGCCTTTGATCGCAACGTGAAGCAAGGTCGGCGCTTGAGTGCTGCGCGGGCCTATTTACATCCCGTTCTGCACCGACCTAATCTAAAAATTATGACGCGTGTATTGGTGACGCGTATTCTCTTTGAAGGCAAGCGCGCTGTCGGCGTGGAGATCTCCCAGGGGCAGGGGCGGGTACAGAAGCTCTATGCTGGCGAGGTTATCTGTTGTGGCGGGGCGATCAACTCGCCCCAGTTGTTACAGCTTTCGGGCGTGGGCAATGCCGACGAGTTGGCGGCGCTCGGTATTGCCGTAGTGCAGAATCTGCCAGGGGTCGGCGAAAATCTGCAAGATCATCTGGAAGTATACATTCAACACATCTGTACGCAACCCGTTTCCATGTATCCAGCATTGCAATGGTACAACAAGCCGTGGATCGGCGCACAGTGGCTCTTCTTGCGCAGTGGCCCCGCCGCCACCAATCACTTTGAAGCGGGTGGCTTTATCCGCAGCAATGACGAAGTAGCGTATCCCAATTTAATGTTCCACTTCCTGCCCTTGGCTATCCGCTATGATGGCACCTCGCCCAGTGGCGGCCATGGCTATCAGGTGCATGTGGGGCCTATGTATTCCGATGCGCGTGGCACAGTGAAGCTCAAATCCGCTGATCCCACCGTCTATCCCGCGCTGCGCTTCAACTATCTCTCGACCGAGCAGGATCGCCAGGAATGGGTTGAAGCAATTCGCTGTGCCCGTCACATTTTAGGCCAGCAGGCGTTCGACGAATTCAACGGCGGCGAAATTTCACCTGGGCCAACCGTCCAGAGCGATGCCGAAATTCTCGATTGGGTGGCGCACGATGGTGAAACTGCCTATCATCCTTCTTGTACCTGTAAGATGGGAACTGACGAGTTGGCCGTTGTCGATCCCGCCAGCATGAAGGTGCATGGCGTGGAAGGCTTGCGTGTGGTAGACGCTTCGGTCATGCCTTGTGTGACGAATGGCAACATCTACGCGCCCACCATGATGATCGCGGAAAAAGCCGCCGATCTGATTCTGGGCAATCGACCACTGTCACCTGCACACGTCCAATTTTATCGTCATCAAAAAGAAGCAGTGCTGGCGTAAAGCTAATCCAAAAAAATAAGTAGACGTAGGGGCACGAGATGGAGCGCGTGCCGGGGACGGCCCCCAAACCCGTCATAGCACCGCCATTCCGCTGGGCCGTCCCCGGCACGCCTCCTTCTACTGTCTACTTGTGGGTAAAAGTTAGATTTAGTTATCGAGCAAGGTGACTTCATGGTCACTACGCGTGCGTGCTATACTAGGGGTACCCCACCAGAAAATCTAGCCCACGTATGTCTATACTGATCAGAGGAGAGAAGCAGGATGACACCCACCTCAGCAAGCACCCCCCCATCAAAGGTAATTACCCTATGGCCCACCGGCGCGCCGGGTTCGGAAGCGTGGACACAACGCGAAGAGGAAACGATTCTACCGCCCACGCTCAAGGTGGTGCGCAATGTGACACAACCCACGCTGACCGCGTATCTGCCCGATCCAGCCCTGGCCAACGGCACGGCGGTGATCATTTGTCCGGGTGGCGCGTGGCATTTTCTCTCGATTGACATGGAAGGCACTGATGTCGCCCATTGGTTGGCGGCACGCGGCGTGGCGGCCTTTGTCCTGAAATATCGCCTACTACACACAGGTGATGATTTGGCAGGCCAAGTGCGCACGAATCTGGCCGATCGCAGTCAATTGGCGGTGTTGATGGAACCACTGCGTCCACTGGTTCTGGCCGATGGGCAACAAGCCGTGCGCACGGTGCGTCAACAGGCGGCAGCATGGGGCATTGTCCCGGATCGCATCGGTATTATGGGGTTTTCGGCGGGCGGCATGGTGACGAGCAATGTGGCGTTGCTACACGATCTAGAAAGTCGTCCCGATTTCGCCGCGGTGATCTATGGTGCGCCGGGCGAAGAAGTTGCGGTGCCCCCCACTGCGCCGCCGCTCTT
>DAOTTR010000403.1:0-3919 GCA_034437715.1 Caldilineaceae bacterium | reverse complement strand
GTGACCAAACCAGTGTTTCCTGACTAATAGTTTGATGGTCACTTTCTGGAAAGTGTTATATTCACTCCCTAAATTCCTGTTGAATCTCTTACAGCTTTAAAGTGCCAAAGTAGAACTAGGTTCTATTGACATTTGATAAAGTTATGAGATTTTCGGTTGTTTTGCGAAAATCTATGGTATGAAAAGACACAGATTAGATGACAAAACATGGAACAAACTATACCGGTGTCTGCAGACGATAGCGGGTATATATGCTGGGAACAAAGAAAAGAGTCGTCGGTTCTTGGATGCAGTCCACTGGATAATGCGCACAGGGGCTCCATGGGCAGATCTTCCTGCCGAATTAGGCAAAGGGAATTTGGTTTTCAAACGCTTTGCCAACTGGTCTGACAAAAATGTCTGGGGACAATTGCATGAACAGTTTATAGATGACCCAGACATGGAATGGCTACTCCTGGATAGTACAGTGGTACGCGCCCATCCTTGTGCCGCAGGCGCACGGCAATCACAGGGTGGTCAAGCAGAACAAGCCCTAGGCAAGCGTGTGGGCGGTTTTAGTACAAAGATTCATGCCGTCGTTGATGCCCATGCGGGAACCCTCTGGGTGCCCTTACGCTTGGTGCTGACGGGAGGGCAAAGGGCAGATTCCACACAAGCCCTTGCTTTGCTGGAAGGATTTCAGTTTGATGCGCTCCTGGCTGATCGAGGCTATGATACAGACAAAATTCTTGACTTTCTTGACCAAAATAATGCAGAAGCGGTCATCCGGGGTGCCCTCTGGGCCAAGAAAAACCGCCTGATTCAACGTCAGACCGATTGGCACATCTACAAGGCGCGCCATTTGGTCGAGTGTTTTATGAACAAAATCAAGCACTATCGACGTATCTTCTCGCGCTTTGAAAAATATGCTTCTCGATACAAGTCTTTTCTCAGCTTTGCTTCTGCCATTATCTGGCTCCGTTAGAAATGTCATTAGAACCTAGTACAGAGTGGCCTAAGTAAGACAGTAGTTCAGTAGGACAGTGAGTCAGTGGCTGTCTACTGAACTACTGTCTCACTGTCTCACTGTCTCACTGTCTCACTGGACTACCATTGGTCTATTTACGCCGTCGTGTACTAGTGAGTTTTCGCATATTGATTCTCCTTTTGTGCTTACTTCTTCACCCGGAAGCGCAGATGGGTGACGCCAATGCCTTCAATCGTGCCGATGTTTTCCAGCGCAACGGGCGTCGCGCCCAAGTTATCAAACAGGCGGATGCCAGCGCCCAGCAGGATGGGTACCAGATCGAGCTGGATTTCATCAAGTAGGCCCGCTTTGATACACTGTTGCATGATATTCGCGACATTCAAGTCACTGGCGGCTTGCCTGGCCTGGGCAACGGCACTGTCCACCCCCTCTGTAACAAAGGTGAAGGGTGAGCCTGCGTATTTATCGTACACTTTCTGCCAGCTTATCAAAGGATTCGTTCCAGCCCGCATTGGTCATTTCGCTCATCTCACCTGCTGGGAGGCCCACATGACGTAGCGTCATCTTGGTCTTGTTGCCCACATCCTCAAAGGTGACCGTCACGGTCATCTCCAAGGGAAGGTCATCCCCCCATGCCATAGTAGCTGGCCGGAACCGGAGTACCCTGCTCATCAGCAAAGCTGTCGATGTAGACAAGTCGCTCCAGCGGAACGATTTCATGGTAAACACCGGTGCTCCAAATTTTCTGTCCATCGGGCGCTTGCATACAGAAATGGTATTTGCCGCCCACGCGCAGATCGATCCGGCAGGCTGGCGATGTAAAGTCTTTTGGCCCCCACCAGCGCATGACATGGGCAGGGTCTGTCCACGCTTGCCAGACCAATTCACGCGGGGCGTTGAAAATGCGCGTAATCTCAACTGCGTTCGGTGTATTCAATTGATTCGCTATACTCATTGCTGTTTCCTCTTTCATCATTCATTCATCACTACTTGAGCCCCTGGGCTTCGAAATATGACCAGCTATCCAAGTCGGGTGGTTGGATGCCCAGTTGGGTAAGGATCGCCATGATCTGTGCGCGGTGTTCGGTGGCATGGTTGATCGCTTGGGTCAGGATCACGGCCTTGGGTACCTGGACCATCGCATAGATTGCCCCATTATCCCACTGCAATTCCACGCTATCGGTTGCCTGCACCGTGGGTGCCCATTCAATCAGCCCCTCACCGCTGTGACGGAGCCATTCGGCCATCTCTGCAAAGCGTAGTGGCGGTGCATCCTCGGGGTGGCGATAGGGTTGACCGGTGCTGATACGCGTAAAATAGGAGCGCTCTGAACGGACAAGGTGTTGCAGTGTATCGCCAATCGAACCAAAACCGCCGATGGTACTGAATTGAAGTTGCTCGTCATTCAACAGGGCGCAAACCTCCAAAAGACGCAGATTGGCCCATAAGTTGTGCCGAAAGAGTGTTTCCAAAACCGGGTATGCTTGCATCGTTATTGCTCCTTGCAGAATGATTATTACGCCAGTGTTAAATTCGTGTTGAATTCATTCAGCGCAGCAGATGATGAAATTTAACGTTGGCGTATTAGTCACGATTCGGGCATGGGTTTTCACCCGGCTGCATCGTGACAATGATTGATTGATTCCTCACTTCTCCTCCTCTTGCAATTCGCGCAGATAATCGGCCAGCCGATCAAAGCGCTCATTCCACAAGTGCTCGAAGGGTTTGACCCAATCGTGGATCGGTTTGAGGCCTTCCCCTTGCAGGCTGTACAACCGCTGCTGTCCCACCTCGCGCATACTGACCAGTTGTACCTCGCGCAAAACCCGCAAGTGTTTGGAAACTTGGGGTTGCTTGAAACCAAGCGCTTCGGCAATCTCATTTACCGACCGCTCGCCTTCGGCCAGCAGGCTGAGGATGGCGCGGTGCTGTGGCTTGGCAATTGCATTGAAAACATCCGACGTGGTTGGTGAACGTGCCATAGCCCTATTATATTCCGATATGAGAATATGTCAAATTTGATTAGAACAAATGTTCTGATTTGTACTATTCGAGGGGTGCAATTCAATGATCAAAGCTTTGCTCGGGCGGTGCCGCGGGCTTGGGCAGATTGTTATGGTGTAAACGTGACCTACGCAAACGGCTGGGCAACGATTGGTTCATTTGCGCCGCTGTCTACTAGGTATATGAAGGCCGAATCTGCGCGAAATGGCCCATAATATACGCCATAACCGATCATGACGCAAGGGAATAGGGTGGCGATTAGGGGTTGGCCAGCGCAGCAAGCCGCCGTTGCAGCACTTGATTATCGGGCCGGTTGTCGAGAAATGCGGCGCGCACAGCCTCATCGCTGATACGCGCTGCAACGGTTTGCACCCAGGCATCGGCCTGTGTTAACACCTGGCGCGCCGCAGCGATCTGGCCCAAGCCAGTGAGGACCGTCTCACAGTTGAGCAAAAGCAGCACCGGCTCCACAATGCCCGCCAGATCACTGGCCGCCACAAAATCTAGCACTTCATTGACCAGAGCCAACGCCTCAGCCTGCCGGCCCAACTGAAACAGGGCCACCGCGCGCCCGGCCAGCGCCTCGTAGCGATTAGGGTGCTGCAATTGTGTCCATACTGCCAACGCTTCGGCGTATGCCGCATTGGCATCCGCCCAGCGTTCAAGCGCCAGCAAGGTATGCCCGACCCGATTGCGCGCCTGCCCTTCGATGCGCCGATTGCCCAAGGTGCGCAGGCTTTCAATCGCCGCCTGCCCATAGATTAATGCCGCTTCTAACGCGCCCTGTTGGCGAAAGGTCAGGCACAGATTCGCCTTGAGCAGCGCCGTTTGATCGGTATCGCCGATCTCCTCGGCAATGGCCAAGGCGGCCTGGTTATGGGTAACAGCTTGGGTATATAACCCGGCAAATTGTTCAGCCAGTGCCAGATCAAGCAGGATGCTCTCTTC
>DAOTTR010000402.1:0-20158 GCA_034437715.1 Caldilineaceae bacterium | reverse complement strand
GCATGGACATTTCTATAACTAGTAGATCCCGGCGTAAATAAGGTACCCTATTTTTACCATGATGTACACGAGTAACGTGCCTTATTAACTGCCGTGGTATCTACGCCCAACTGTACTAGGAGCAACGATGAGTAGTCCCACCAGCAACAACAAGGCAAGACCTAAAAAGACATGATTTCTTTTCATATTACCCTTTCTCAATTGATTTGGGTGATCTCTAAGACGATCAATTGTTTCGTGACAAGTCAAATAGTGTCACTTTGCGCAGAATGATCTGTTTTTGAGGAATTTTCAATTGTAACGTTGTAATTGTATCGTATGGAGGTACTTCAAAATAAACAGAAACCCGAAAGAAAGGATAGCATGACAGAACGTATATGTCAATCCTTTTTGACCAATAAATTGTCAAAGTTGAGAACTTTTGTCCCTTCTGCTGGAGTTGGACGCGCAAATCGACAAGCAACTGGTGCGCACAGTGGTGTTGACGGTGGGTGCGATCATAGTGTCCAAACAGAGCAAGCTATACCGGCAACCGTTTGGACAAGTTGTGTAATCATTGCGTAGGAAGATTGGTGCCAAATGGACAATGTTCAGGCCACAATATGCGTTACACTGTGGCTGGTACGTGACGGCGTAAATAGACCAATGGTAGTTCAGTGAGACAGTGAGACAGTAGTTCAGTCGGACAGTAGACAGCCACTGACTCACTGAACTACTGTCGCACTTGGGCCGCTCTGTACTAGTAGATCCCGGCGTAAATAAGGTACCCTATTTTTACCATGATGTACACGAGTAACGTGCCTGATTAACGGCCGTGGTATCTACGCTCAACTGTACTAGGTTTAGCCGTGGTTTCGGTATAAACAGTCGAATAGATGGATGTGTAGGTGTTAAAAAGGGAAGCAGAACAACAAATGTAGTACGGAAAATGTTCGATGACAGGAATAGGTGTCTCTGCTACACTTAGCTGTAACTGAGGAGTAACACCACCCTGTTATACTGTTCGCCAGTATACGACTGATTGAGAAAAGCATACAGGGGTTTATGATAGCGTGTATTTTGAGTGAAGAAGTACACCTAGCCAAAACAAAAAGACCTGTTGTAGAGCGCCTTTTATCCTGATCGGGTTACGATTAATGGGTAGACAGTCGCCATCATCGTTGTAACCAAGAACGCTGAACCAAGTGCTGCCTGTTGTTCGGGATTGTGCCGGTTCAGAAAAGGAATATGGCGCTATCGTTATGAAGAAAGGAAGCAAGCATGTCGACAGCAACCCACCGTGTTGAGGCATATGAAAAATATAAACGCCATCTCACCAAGGCCCAACTAGCGGACCTATTGAACCGCATGACTGGCGCAGAGGGCGATCTGATTAGTTATGATATGGTGGCGAAACATCTGCACGCCCGCCAACAGATCGAGATGGGCATTCAAATGGTGCCGCTGAATCGCATTGTGGGCAGTGTGGGCCGTTATCGCGACTTCACCCGTTCATTTTTGCCGCGCGCCGGTGCCAATGCCGAACGTTGGACGCGCTTAGACGCCGCCATGAATTCGCTCGAAGGCTTTCCGCCAATTGAGCTGTTCAAGATTGGCGAAGTTTACTTTGTGCGCGATGGCAATCATCGGGTGAGTGTGGCGCGCGCCAATGAATCTACGCACATCGAAGCCTATGTAACCGAAGTCAAGACCGATATCCCGTTGACGGTCGATGATTTCGAGCGCGATGAATGGTTGATCAAAGCGGAAGCCGCCCATTTTGAAGCCGAGATGCAATTAGATCAATTGCGCCCAGAGAGCCGCATGCATTTTACCGAGCCAGGGCGCTATGATCTGTTGATGAAGCACATCGAAGTACACAAATATCTGCGCGATACCGAATGCGCCGAGCAGGGCAATCCCACCGAGCTAAGTTGGAGCGAAGCCGTCACCAGTTGGTATGACCATGTCTACGTGCCAGTGGTCGAGGCCATTCGCCGTTATGGTTTGCTAGACCATTTTCCGGGTCGTACCGAAGCCGATCTCTATCTCTGGATTGCGCATCATCGCGAGCGATTGGCCCACCACTATGAGCTGGCCCCGCTCGATCCAGACACGGCAGTCAGTACCTTTGCCGAAATTCATAGCGAGCGCCCCCTGGAACGCACCATGCAAAGCGTGCGCATGGGGTTGCATTGGCTGATGTCCGACGAACGCCCCTTGGGCATGAGCGAAGATGCCTTCCGCCGCCTGCGTGAACGCCGCGCGGCTGGCGAAATGTCACTCTCTGAAGCCGGTTTACTCGTCCACGACGAAGTGCCGGTTGCCTAACGGCTATCCATGTTTGATGAGCGCTGTAGGGTTGCTAGAACCCTACAGCGCTCATATACAGCGTTCCCTTATCCGCTTTCTTCCCACTCATCGGCGTTCCTTCACGGATGTAATACAGTTTTGGGGAAGTGCGCGCGTGCTAAAACTTACCCCATCTTACGTTCTCATGTTACGCAAGGACGGGCATGAGGTCGGCGGCGAATCAAGTCACGGGTCTTACCAAAGGTTGATCCGCCGCCCACCTCATGCCCCTACGCAGCTTGTCATTACGCCTGCGTAACATGCGTAACATGCGTTACAAAGAAACCATCTCGGTTTGTAACGATTCAGCCGGGAACGCGATTGGTCTGAATCGTTACCTCGGTTTCTTATAGAATGATCCACCCTAGTAGATCCCGGCGTAAATAAGGTACCCTATTTTTACCATGATGTACACGAGTAACGTGCCTGATTAACTGCCGTGGTATCTACGCCCAACTGTACTAGCGTGGTGGGTTGCTGAAATGCACCTCTCCTTCACCGCCCTATAAACTCGCATTGTTGGACAATTTATGGTAATATGCGTACCGTAAGCTCATCCTATTCATTACTTCCTGTGGGGAGGCACCGTGCTGCGCGTTAAAATTCTATGCACTATTGGTCCATCGAGCCGCGATCTACCGATTTTACGCCAATTAATCGAAGCGGGGATGAATGTGGCGCGGCTTAACATGAGTCATGGTACACATGCCTATCATGCGGAAACCATCGAACGCGTACGCTTGCTCTCCGAGCAAATGGGCAAACCGATCGCGATTCTGGCCGACTTGCAAGGTCCCAAATTGCGCGTTGGGCGTATGCAAGGTGAGGGTGTAGCGTTAACCGCAGGCGAAGAACTCATCCTTACGACGGATGAGATCGAAGGGCAACCGGGCCGCGTGCCGATTCAATATAAAGAGTTGCCGCACAACGTCAAGCCCGGCGAGACAATTTTGCTGGACGATGGGTTGCTCGAATTAGAAGTCTTGGATGCGACTGACACGGAAATTCGCACGCGCGTGGTGATTGGTGGGCTTTTAACCAATAACAAAGGTATGAACCTGCCCCATGCTTCGCTGGATATTGGCGCGATCACCGACAAAGACCGCGAAGATGTGAAATTCGCCTTGGAGCGCCAGGTTGATTGGATTGCGCTGAGCTTTGTGCGGCGCGCATCCGATGTGCATGAACTGAAAGAGATCATCCGGCGCGAATCGACCTCTGGGCGCGCTACACCGGTGATTTCGAAGATTGAAAAACCCGAAGCTGTGCGCAATATCGACGAAATTATTGCGGCGTCTGACGCGATCATGGTGGCGCGCGGCGATCTGGGCATCGAGACCAGCCCCGAAGCGGTGCCCATGGTACAGAAGATGATCATCTCCAAATGTCACGCCGCGGCCAAGCCGGTCATCACCGCGACGCAGATGTTGGATTCGATGATCCGCAACCCGCGCCCCACGCGTGCCGAAGCCAGTGATGTCGCCAACGCGGTGCTTGATGGCAGCGATGCAATTATGTTGTCTGGTGAAACAGCCAGCGGCAGCTATCCGGTCCAGTCGGTGCGTACCATGGCCAAAATTGCCGAAGAAGCGGAACGGGTGCGCGATGGCCTGCAGGTGCGCATTATCTATGAACAGCCAGAAATCTTTACTGCCTCGGGTGCGATCTGCCATTCGGCCATGCAAACCGCGACTGATGTCAGGGCCAAGGCGATCATTGCACCCACAATTAGCGGCAATACCGCCAAATTGATTGCCGCGTTTCGGCCAACCGTCCCCGTGATCGCGGTCACGCCCAGCCCGATGGTGCAACGCCAACTTTGCCTGCACTGGGGGATTTATCCGCTGTTGACGCGCCGCCTGAATACGACCGATGAAGTGGTGACCGATGCCGTACGTGTTGCCCAAGGTGCTGGCTACATCACCGAAAGTGATACGATTGTGTTGACGGCTGGGATTGTGGGCGGCGTGCGCAGCGCCACCAACTTGATGATGGTGCGCACAATTGAACGTGTGTTGGCCCGCGGCATTGGCCTGGGACAGCGCGAAGTGGCCGGTAGGATTGTCCGCTTGCGGCTGCCGCTCAATGGCGAAAGCCCACTGGTCGGGCCACAAGATATTCTCTATGCCGAGCGCATTGACCGTTCCTGTCTGCCACTGCTCCAGCGCGCGGGTGGCTTGATCACACGCGAGGCCGGGCTGGACAGTTTGGGCGCGGTCTTGGCCATGGAACTGGGCCTGCCCGCGATCATTGGCATTACTGGTCATGTGGAAGAATTGATCGACGGCGCGCCGGTAGTCTTGGACACCGCCAATGGCAATGTGAGCCAATGGAAAAAGTCCATGCCGATTACGCGCAGTGTGTAGGCGTTTTGGACAGCTCGCTTTGCCCCGTTCTCGACCCGTTGGGTGATGTGAAATTGATGATCGAACCATTTGCAGATGGATATTGAGCAAACCAATGAAATCAATCCGCGTGGGTGCAAGTATTATTTATCTGGCCGCCGTATTGCCCATCTATTTGCAGTGGAGCAGACAGCAGGCGGAAGGCCAAATCGACAAGATGCAAGAGGCGGTTTTCAATACGCCCGGTGCTGAATCGGCGGTTACGCCTTCTGTGGTGATTGGCGGCGTTACGCTGCTGAGTAGTCATTTTATCATTGCGCGCAAAAGCTTAGCGCTCGATAATGGCGAAGCGCTGGCGACCATGTTGCTAGGCGGCGTCTTTGGTTTTCTACTGTTTCGTCGTCTATGGCCGCAGGAAGCTCCATGATCGTTCGCGAAATGGCTAACGGCCAACTGCTCTGTATCCACCAGACCACCCACGCCTTGATGGCAGAACAATTTTGTCGCCACTGGGGCAATCGGGAATTTGCACAGCCCTCGCCCTATATGGCGACCCTGTTAGCGATTGGGCAACATGATAATGGCTGGTACGAATGGGAATTGTGCCCACAATTGCGCGCCGATGGCTACCCCATGGATTTTATTCATGATACAGATCCCCTGGGCAAAGTGGCCATGTGGCGGCGCGGCGTTGATCGGGTTTTTGAGCAACATCCCTATGCAGCGCTGCTGGTGGGCCGCCATGCCGCGCTGCTCTATGCGCTTGATCTGCCCAACCTCGCTGGCGAAGTTTACGCACATGTCGCCGAGTTTATTGCCGATCAGCGCATGTTGTTAGATGTTGTGCGCCATGCCTATGCGGGTGATAGTCGCTACAGCGAGTTGCTAGGTGATGAGTATGTGGATGCCAATACGCGGCTGCTGCAGTTTGGCGACCATACCAGCCTGCAAGTCACCATGCCCTGGGCCGCGCAAAGCCAGTTACGCAACTGTCCGCTCAATGTGCAGGAGCGCATCGACATCGAGATGAGCCACAATGCAAGCGACATCAACTTTGTGCCGTGGCCATTCGGCATTGATCAATTTACAGTCGAGGTGCATGGCAAATTGTTGTCGGAACGCTATTTTGCCAGCGCCGAAGCCTATCATGCCGCGTTGGCCGAAGCCCCCTTGCAGCGTATGACCTGGCAGGTCGTACGCGAATAGCATCGGTTAAAACCGACGCTTGGTATCCAAAACCGGCTCGGTTGCCTTTTAGGGGCGTGTCTGCTAGCAGACACCACTTTTAACGGGTGGTTGGCGATGTCAACCCTCTGAGATCCAGTTGAGCCCTAAAGTCCTTTACTACCGATCAAAACTCGCGTTACAATGTAATCGCTATGCAAGAATCGTCTTGAGGAAATAGCATGTATCCGTTTTATGCCGCGCCCACTACATTAGAAGAAGCGTTGGCTTTGAAGGCACACCATGGTGCCTTCGCCCGTGTACTTGCTGGCGGCACCGATCTGCTGATCGAATTGGACCGGGCAACGCGCCAAGCGCCCGATGGAAATGCCCCTGGCCTCATCGACTTGACACGCATTGCTGGTTTGGCAGAAATTGGCGAAAGCGACGGCTGGATCGAGCTTGGCCCGCTGGTGACGCACAATCAATGTGTCGCTAGTGAGTTGATTGTGCAAAAAGCCTTCCCCCTGGCGCGTGCCTGTTGGGAAGTGGGCGCACCGCAAATTCGCAATCGCGCCACCGTGGCTGGCAACCTGATTACAGCCAGCCCAGCCAACGATTCGATTGTACCCTTGCTGGCGTTGGATGCGCAGATCACGCTACACAGCGCTGCGCGTGGGGCGCGCACCTTGCCTTTGTCCCAATTTTTAACCGGTTTTCGTAAAACTGCACTGGCCGACGATGAAATTCTGACCCGTATTGCTTTTCGCGCGCTGACGCCGCAACAACCGGGCACCTTTATCAAACTAGGGCTCCGGCGTGCCCAGGCGATCAGTGTGCTCAGCGTGGCCGTGATCGTAGAAACAGCCGGCGATCCCGCGCATACGCCGGTGCAACAGGCCCGGATCAGTTTGGGCGCGGTGGCACCGACCATTGTGCGCGCCACCGCAGCCGAAGCCTATCTATTGGGCAAGGTATTGGATGATGCAGTGATCGGTGAGGCCAGTCGTTTGGCCCTCGGTGCCGCCGACCCAATTGGTGATGTCCGCAGCAGCGCCGCCTATCGCGTGGGCATGGTCGAAACCTTGGTGGCGCGGGCACTGCGTCAACTGCGGGCAGGCCAAGCGCGCGCTGGCTGGTCGGCTGCCCCTATCATGTTATGGGGCGAGACCACGGGCAAGTGGCCGGTTGCAACAGCGTCAGCGACAGCAGCGACGGCCACGGTGAATGGGCAGGCCGTCGCCTTGCCAACCGGCATGACCCTGTTGGACAGTCTGCGCGCGGCTGGTTTTGTCGGCGTCAAGGAAGGCTGTGCCGAGGGCGAGTGTGGCGCGTGTACCATCTTTTTGGATGGCATGGCCGTCATGGCCTGTTTGGTACCGGCTGAACGCGCCGCTGACAGCACCGTTGTGACGATCGAAGGCTTGGCTATGCTAGACGAGTTGCATCCAGTACAAGCAGCCTTTGTACAGAGTGGCGGCGTCCAATGTGGCTATTGTACCCCCGGTTTTGTGATGAGCGCGGCCAAATTGCTAGAAGAATGTCCCCACCCCACACGCGCGGAAGCGCAACAGGCGCTCACCGGCAACCTCTGTCGCTGCACCGGCTATCGTAAGATTTTGGATGCCGTGTTGCTGGCCGCAACGCAGCGCAGCCGCGCGTAAACACGAAAGCGTGATCGGCTTCAAATTAGGCTTTGGATTGCTTGTCACGTTGCAAACGTGACCTACGATGTTGCGGCTTTGGATTGCTTGTCACGTTGCAAACGTGACCTACGATGTTGCGACTTTGAATTGCTTGTCACGTTACAAACGTGACCTACGTTAAACTATAACACGGGGCACTGTGCCTACTGTGCGTTAAATATAGAAGAATTTGCTCAAAGTGGGGTAAGCTCGTACAATCGTACTGGTTTCCTTACTTTCTCAGGATCTCATGGAGGATATTGTTATGAATTTACGAAAATTCTTATTGTTGACGGTAACCATTGCCGCGCTTGTTTTTGCAGCGTGTGCGCCGGTCACCACGACCACACCTGCGGGCGATAGTGCGGCCTCTGCGCCGCCAGCCGCCAGCCAAACCTGCAACGAAATTGAAGTGGGCGAGACCGATGGCCTGCCCGATCTACAGGGCTGTACGTTGCGGATTGCGGTTGAAAATGCCTACCAACCTTTCAATTATATCGACCCGGATAGTAAAGAGGCGGTCGGCTATGACTACGATGTCTTTGCCGAAATTTGTGCGCGCATCAACTGCGAACTGGCGTTTATCGAGACAAGCTGGGACGCAATGGTGGCGATTATGGGTGGCCAAGGCGCAGCCGAGACCTTTGACGTGGCTGCGGATGGCATTACGATTACACCAGAGCGGGCTGAGCATGTTGACTTCTCGATTCCTTACATCGCCTCGCAGCAAATGCTGTTAGTACGCGCTGACGAAAGCCGCTTCACCGAGCCGGAAGAATTTGTCGCGCAAGCCGATCTCAAGATGGGTACCCAAATTGGTACCACCAATTATGATGCCGCCGCCGAATTGATCGGCGAGGATCGCATTATTGCCTTTGATCAATTTGGGCCAGCCATCCAGGCATTGATCGCTGGCGATGTCGATGCCGTGATGATCGACAATGTCTCTGGGTTGGGCTATGTGGGGGCCAATCCAGATGCGGTGAAGCTGACGGGCGCGCCGGTGAAATCAGAAGAGCTTGGCTTTATGTTTGGTAAGGGTAGCCCGCTCAAGGCCCCCATTGATGCCACGCTGGAAGCCATGAAAGCTGATGGCAAAATGGATGAACTCTACCAGAAGTGGTTTGCAGCAGAAGAATAAAGTGCATTTGCTACCAGCATGATTGTTAGACCCCAAAGGTTGAGAACCTTTGGGGTCTTTTTCTATAACTGAATAGGAGTGTTTCCATGACAGCCGATGCCCGTTCTGTTTCCGCCGCCAGAAATCCCATGCAAAAAGCAACTTGGCAACGTGTGGCGCAGTGGCCGTGGTGGTTGTTGATCGCCGTCGCCATCGGTGTCTATCTCGTCACATTGGTGATCACAGATGCCGAAGCGCGCAGTTCCTTTTGGTATGTGTTGGGCCAAACGCCCGATGGCTTGCGCAGTGGGCAGATTGCTTTTAAGGGGATTGTGCTTACACTGACAATTGCCGTTATGGGTTATTTGTTGGCGATGATCTTGGGGTTAGTGCTGGGGTTGATGCGCACTTCATCCAATCCGGTTTTGTATAACATTGCTTCATTTTATGTTGAAATTATCCGCGGCGTGCCCATGTTGGTTTTGTTGCTCTACGTCGCCTTTGTACTCGCCCCGCCCCTAACACCTTTCTTTGCTGGCATCGCCAATGGGTTTGTCTGGGTGGGCAATCTTTTTGTTGGGCTCTTTCAACTGCTCGGCTTTGCCGTCACCCCTTTTAACCGAGTAACGAGTATGGCCAGTCACTGGCGTGCGATCATTGCGCTGGGTTTGGGCTATGCCGCCTTCGAGGCGGAAATCTTCCGCGCCGGCATTCAGTCGATCGAGCGCGGGCAACATGAAGCGGCCAAAGCCTTGGGACTGAGCTACTTGCAAACTATGCGCCACATCATCCTGCCCCAGGCGATTCGGCGTGTGCTGCCTGCGCTGGGTAACGACTTTATTTCGATTGTCAAAGACTCGTCGTTGGCCTCGGTCTTGGGCGTGCAGGATATGACGCAACTCGCCAAGTTGGTGGCCGCTGGCAATTTTCTCTATATGCAGACCTTGACGATGTTGGCGTTTATCTATTTGGTTATTGTCGTGCTACTGACGCGATTGGTGCGCTGGATGGAGTACCGGTTACAGACCGTAAATACACGGTGAGCATGACCGCTCCTTACCATAGCGTGATCACCCGTTCTTCGCCGGTGCGCAGCTTTTCGCGATTGGAGCGGAGCGCCGCGACGACAGCCACGAGCACGATGACGCCATAGAGCAGATAGGGCCACGGTGCGGCTTGATTGAGGTAGAGGACGAGGAAGATGGCAAATGAACTCGCACCGACCGTTATGGTGGCGATCGAGGCAATGCGCGTCCACCAGAGCAGCAACGCGCTGATCAACCAGACAATGCTGCCAGCCAGTGGCGAGATCATCATGGTGGTGGCTGCGCTGGTAATGCCCCCGGCACCCCCTTTGAAGCCCAGAAAGACCGACCAGTTGTGACCGATAATGGCAGAAGCCCCCGCCAGCGCTTCCGCCAATTTCAGCGCGTTATAGCGTGTCGTCGCCTCGGCGACTTCCATTGGCCCGGTCTCTGGGAAAATCAACCGATAGAGTGTCTGGATCAGCCAGATCGCCACCACACCCTTCACGGCATCGCCGATCAGGGTGGGTAGGGCGGCTTTCAGTCCAGCGGCGCGCCAAGCGTTGGTGGTGCCCGTGCGGCCACTGCCCGTGGCGCGCAGGTCTACGCCATAGAGGCGACAGACGAGCACACCTACAGGCAAGGAGCCCAACAGGTAACCAACAATCACACTCAGCGGCACAATGGACCAAATGATAGGCATCGCTTATTGTAGGGCTTTCAGCGCACCGAGCGCAGCAGCATAATCTGGGTGACTGGGAATGGCCGGCACATATTCGGCATATTGGACCGTGTCGTTGGCATCGACAATAAAGATTGCGCGTTGATCAAGCCGCAACTCTTTTACCCAGGTGCCATACGCTTCTCCAAAGGCCATATCCACATGATCAGAGACCATCTTGACTCGCTCCACGCCCGCCGCGCCACACCAGCGCTTTTGTGCCATGGGCAAATCGGCGCTCACCGTCAACACAACCACATTGTCACCAAAACTGGCCGCTTCTTCGTTCATGCGGCGGGTCTGGGCATCACAGACACCGGTATCAATGCTAGGAATCACACTGATCAGGCGGATCTTGCCAGCCGTATCACCCAGGAGGCGAAAAGTGGTAGTCATGCCGTCGGTCAGCGTCACATCGGCGGCTTTGTCGCCGACGGCAACAGGGTTGCCCAACAAGGTAAAGTTTTGTTCGCGCAGGGCAACAGTTCGATTACTCATTCAGAAACTCCTTCAAAAGCGGGTGGTGGTTAGATATAGTAAGTAAACAAGGTAGATTATATAAAAGCTAGGTAACTATTCAGGCGGTGAATGCGATGGGTCTGAACAGTTACAAAGTTACGCTGTTATACTGGAATCAGCATGAGAACCGGTGTTTGATGAAACAATGAGCAGCGTGCCGGAGAGTGACCAGGAAACGTGCGCAGTGCAGATCGACGCTCGGTCAGTCCCCGGCACGCTAGCGCTGAACGCCAGTTTCTTGTAGGTGCGGTTTGTAACCGCACAATCACGGTCGATGCCGACTTGTGTGGTTACAAACCGCACCTACGAATGCACAAAATTAAATCGGAATAAGGTCTATTATAACAGGAAATGACTCGGCATGGTGAAAAGAGACGAGCTTTCTGTTTTTCTATTTACCATCGGCCTTGGGTTCGCTCTTTGGTTGGGATTGGGGCGCGGGCAGTGGGCGCGGCCGCAGGACGGGGATCGCGGCTTGGCGATCTGGGCGCGGCTGGGCAAATTGCTTGTCACTGTTGGCACCTTGGATGTTAAGTTCGGCGCGCAGCAGCACGCCGTCGTCCATATAGAAACTGTTGACATAGAGCGCACCATAAATTTGGCTGCCTTCCAATAACTCCACCCGATCGGCGCGCAGCACCCCTTTGTACAGGCCGCGGATGCTCACCGTTTTGGCCGTAATGTCACACTGGGCACGCGCTGTTTCGGTCAAAATCACATTGGCCGGTGTCTCGATATGACCACCTTCTACCGAACCGTCGATACGAATGCTGGTGTCACAGCGCAAATGGCCGTTAAAGGTGGCGCGTGGCCCAATGATTACCTCAATTGCATCGGGTTCAGGTCTCTGTACTCGACCAAACAAAGTGTGCCTCCATCCTTCTAAATTGAACAAACCATCGGCTCTTATCCAGATCACCCTGACAAAATGGCACAACTATACCCATGTAAAGCGGCCTGAATTTGGGCCACTTTACATGGTTTGTCGATTAGGCCAAAATCAAGCGTTCGGAAATGCTGCGTCCCTTATAAATGCGAAAAATAATATCGGCCAGCAAGGGCGCAACCGAAATCACTTCGATTTTGGCATGCTGCTTTTCCGGCGGCACCGGGATGGTGTTGGTGACCACGACTTTCTCGATACGATCATCGGCTTGCAGACGTTCCAACGCCGTGGGCAAAAGCACAGGATGGGTAATGGCAAAATAGGCTTTGCCTGTGGCACCGTTGTCATACAGTGCCCCAATTTGCTTGAGTACGCTACCCCCAGCCATAATATCATCAATAATAATTGGCTGCCGTCCCGCAATATCCCCGACGATATGGGTGGTCTCTGTTTCACTAAAGTTTGTGCGCCGTTTGTGCATAACCACCAGTGGCAGATTCAGATATTCAGCATAGCGACCCGCCATGCTGGCGCGCCCGACATCCGGGCTGACAATCGCCGCATCGGCAAATGCGGGTTTTTGAAAGTAATCGGCCAACAAGGGCAGTGCGCTGAGTGGATCGACGGGAATGTTAAAGAAGCCTTGGATGGCCCGTGCATGAATATCCACAAAGATCACGCGATTGGCCCCCTGACATTCTAACATGCTGGCGACGACACGCGCACTAATTGCTTCGCGTCCACGCGCCATACGTTCCTGGCGGGCATAGGGGAAATAGGGGATCACGACACTGACGCTATGCGCACTGGCGCGGCGAAATGCGTCCAAATAGAGCAGCATTTCCATCAGATTATCGTTGACGGGCGCGGAACAGGGCTGGATAAAAAAAATATCCTGGTCGCGCACCACTTCATCCAACATCACATGAATTTCACTATCAGGCAACCGGCGTGTGGTCGAATTGCCCAGACTGACACCCAACATCGTTGCAATCTCTGCGGCCAACGCGGGGTGGGCCGAACCGGAAAAAATACGTAACGGATGATACGACTCAACCATAATAACCCTTCATCTCTATACTGCAATCTATGGACAGCTATACAAAAACAGTTATACAAAATAGGATACTGTGTTCGTGTGATATGGCGCGTAGCCCCCGGATGACACAAGCTGCGCAGCAAGAATGTTCAAAGGTAGGGTTGATGACTTCTCCAATGCGGAAATTATATGATAGCATGATGAGTGGGTCAAAAGTGAAACACATACAGAAACTTTAGGAACAACTTGCGATGCTGCAAAAATTAGTCATTGCTACCCATAACCAAGGCAAACTGCGTGAGTATCAGGCGCTGTTGGCTGATCTGCCGCTGATAGTTACCTCGTTAAAAGCGGAAGGTATTACCCTGGATGTTGACGAGACCGGCGTGACCTTTGAAGAAAATGCGATCCTGAAAGCCCAAGCCTATGCAACCCTCACCGGTTGCCTCACCTGGGCCGATGATAGCGGCCTGGAAGTGGATGCGCTAGATGGCCGCCCCGGTGTCTATTCGGCGCGCTATGGCGGTCCGGGTCTGACGGATCAGCAACGTTATCAGCAGTTGCTGGCCGAATTGCAGGCGTTGCCCAATCTTGAAGCCAAGCCGTGGACGGCGCGCTTTCGCTGTGTCGTTGCGCTGGCGCTGCCCGATGGCACCCTAAAAACCGTTACTGATAGTGTTGAAGGGGTGATCACCGACCAGCCGCGCGGCGAACATGGCTTTGGCTATGATCCAATCGTCTTTCTGCCCGATTTACAGTGTACGGTTGCCGAATTATCGCCCGAACAGAAAAACCAGATCAGCCACCGCGGCAAGGCTGCGGCCCAAGCCCGCCAAACTCTGCTGAAATCGTTCATGAACCCAGGTTGATCAAATGGCGAAATGTGGCTACAATGCAGATAATGAATCGGTATCTGGAAATTGCTTCCCAATCCGTTTGCAACGTTTCCAGAAATACCGAAAAATTTTCTACCTGTTACGGCGTTGCGCCGCTGCACCAATCTGCCCAACTCTGTAACACCGATGACCATTGAGAAAGCCAACATTTTGTATAAATTTGATGATCGCCTGAACAATGCATAAGTTAATTAATCATCCGTCCAATGCTGCCCTTGAAAGCTTAGAGGGCTTCGAGTTAGCCTACAGCCATTTGTTGCGTGTCCACTATTCGCCCAACTATATTTGCCGCAAAGATGGGCCGATTCCGGGTAAAGTCGCGGTGGTCAGTGGTAGCGGCAGTGGGCATGAGCCGCTGAATATTGGCTATGTGGGCCAGGGGATGTTAGATGCTGCCTGCCCCGGCGCGATCTTTACCAGCCCCACGCCCTATCAATATTTGGCCGCTACGCGCGCTGCGTCTGGTGGGGCTGGTATCTTGTTTGTGATGAAAAACTATATGGGTGGCGTCCTCAACATGGAGATGGCCATGGAGATGGTCGCCGAAGAAGGCTTCGAGGTTGCCTCGGTCCTGATCCATGATGATATTGCTGTCGAGCAAGATGCCAATCGGCGCGGGACGGGCGCAACCATTTTGGTCGAAAAGATCGCCGGTGCCGCGGCCGAAGCGGGCATGCCTTTGGCCCAAGTCGCGGCCATTGCCCAACACGTGAGCTGCGAAACGCGCAGCATGGGGGTCGCCCTCACCAGTTGCATCTCGCCGGCCATGGGCCGTCCAACCTTTCAACTGCCCGACGGCCAGATCGAAGTGGGTGTCGGTATTCATGGTGAGCCTGGTCGCCGGCGCGCCTTGCTGACCAAAGCTGACGAAGTGGTGGACATGCTGCTCACGCCGATCATGCATGAGCTACGTCTGACGGCGGGTGATCAGGTGCTGGCCTTGGTGAGTGGTCTGGGGGGCACGCCCCAACATGAGCTGTACATTGTCTATCGCCACCTGCATCACCTGCTTGCACGCCACTCGATCACAGTGCAGCGCTCGCTGGTGGGCAACTATATTACCAGTTTGGATATGGCTGGCTGTATTCTCACGATCATGCGGCTAGATCCAGAGTTGCTGGCCCTGTGGGATGCGCCCGTGCGTACGCCAGCGCTCTGGTGGTAGAGCGGGCATAAAGCAGGTGCGGATTGATCCAAGTTGTAAAGAGTCTGAATTAATTGAGGAAGCTATGAGCCAGGAGATTACGCTGAGTCATTTTGTAAAATGGCTACAACGGTATGGTGAGTACATCGACACGCGTGAAACCTATTTGTCCGAACTCGATGCGGCAATTGGCGATGCGGATCATGGGGCCAATATGGCGCGTGGCATGGAGAAAGTGTGTGCACGTTTGGCCGAAGAAGCTGGCGACTATCAGAATGTCAGCCTGCTGATGCGTAGTGTGGCCATGACGTTGATCAGCAGTGTCGGCGGGGCGGCTGGCCCGCTCTATGGCGCTTTCTTTTTACGCGCGGCCAAGGATCTGACAGATAATCCAACGGCTGTTACACTGGAACAATTGGCACACATGTTTCGCTGTGGCCTTGAAGGGGTTCAACAGCGGGGCAAAGCCGAGCTCGAGGAAAAGACCATGCTCGATGCCCTGTCCCCCGGCGTTGCGGCGTTGGAAAATGCGGCGGCGGCGGGGCAAAGTGTCGAGGAAGCGTTGCAAGCAGCGTGTGTCGCCGCCGAGGGTGGCATGCAGCACACCATTATGCTCCAGGCCACCAAGGGGCGCGCCAGCTATTTAGGTCCGCGTTCGATAGGCCATCAAGATCCCGGCGCAACCAGCGCCTATTACCTATTTCTCGCCGCCCAAGAGATCTGGGGCAAAGACGGCGACTAAGTTTGCTACTTGTCCTTTGTCACTGCCCAAGCGACTACTCGACCAAGCGACCACTCGACCACTCGACCAAGCGACTACTCGACCAAGCGACTACTCGACTACTCGACCACTCGACCAAGCGACCACTCGACCATAAAAAAGGCCGATTTATGACAACCTATGCTGGGCAAAAGTATATTGGTGCAATTGACTCTGGCACAACCAGTACGCGCTTTATCTTGTTCGATCAAGCGGGTGCAATTGTCGCCTATGATCAGCGCGAACATGCCCAGATTTTCCCGCAAAGTGGCTGGGTAGAACATAGCCCCAACGAGATCTGGGAGCGCACCCGCCAAGTCATTGGTGCGACAATGGCCAAGACCGGGGCGACGGCCGCCGATATTGCCGCGATTGGTATTACCAATCAACGTGAGACCACCTTG
The DNA here is from genome assembly GCA_034437715.1 of Caldilineaceae bacterium. Taxonomy (GTDB): domain Bacteria; phylum Chloroflexota; class Anaerolineae; order Caldilineales; family Caldilineaceae; genus JAHBVH01. Next base: position 4,119 of record DAOTTR010000402.1, on the reverse strand, counting down.
TTATGGGATAAGCAGAGCGGCGAGCCCGTCTACAACGCGATTGTCTGGCAGGATACGCGCACCGATCACATTTGCCGGGCGCTGACCGAGGCGGGGCATGCCGAACAGATCTATTACAAAACCGGCTTGCCCATTGCTACCTACTTTGCTGGCCCCAAAATTCAGTGGATTTTGGAGAACGTGCCCGGTGTGCGGGCGCGCGCCGAGGCGGGGGAACTGCTCTTTGGTACCGTTGACACCTGGCTGATCTGGCAATTGACCGGTGGTCAACACATCACCGATCCGACCAATGCTAGCCGTACCATGTTGATGAATCTGGAAACGCTGGATTGGGATGAGGAGCTATTGGCAATTCTGCGGGTCCCGCGTTCGCTACTGCCCGCAATTCGCCCCAGCAGCGATCCACACTTTTATGGAACAACGACCAAGGCTGGCCCCTTTCGCGGCGCGGTGCCCGTCTGCGGCGATCTGGGCGATCAGCAGGCGGCCACCGTTGGGCAAACCTGTTTCAGCCCAGGCGAGGCCAAAAATACCTATGGCACCGGCTGCTTTATGTTGTTGAATACCGGCCCGGCAATTGTGCGTAGCCACAATGGTCTGCTGACGACCGTCTGCTATCAATTTGACCAACAACCACCGATTTTTGCCCTGGAAGGTTCGATTGCCATGGCTGGCGCGACCATCCAATGGCTGCGCGACAATCTACAGTTGATTCGTCATGCCTCCGAAACCGAGGCGATTGCCCAGAGCGTTACCGACAGCGGCGGCTGTTATTTTGTGCCAGCGTTTAGCGGTCTCTTTGCCCCACACTGGCGCAGCGATGCCCGCGGCGTGATCGTCGGCCTCACCCGTTATGTCAATCGCGCGCATATTGTGCGCGCTGCGCTCGAAGCCATCTGTTATCAAACGCGTGAAGTGTTGGAGGCCATGAATGCTGATAGTGGCGTGCCGCTGCACCGGTTGAAGGTCGATGGTGGGGCCACGGCTAATAACTTTCTCATGCAACTGCAAGCGGACATTTTGGGGGTAACCGTGATCCGGCCCCAGGTGGCCGAGACAACCAGTTTGGGCGCAGCCTATGCAGCAGGCTTGGCGGTTGGTTTCTGGGACAATCTGGAAACCTTGCGCAGCAACTGGCAAATCGACCGCGCATGGCAGCCCGCGCAAGATGTTGCCACGCGCGAAGCCAGCTATCAGGGCTGGAAAAAAGCCGTGACGCGCACTTTGGATTGGGTCGCGTAAATGGCAACGGTCAGCTTGGTCTTGGTTTCGCATTCGCACAAGCTGGCGCGCGGGGTCAAGGAGTTGGCCGATCAGATGGCTGACGCGCATGTGCAAATTGAACCAGTCGGCGGTATCATTGATGACCGGAGTGGCGAGACTGTGTTGGGGACAGATGCGCTACACATTGCCGCCGCCATTGAACGTTGTTGGTCACCTGCCGGGGTCTTGCTGCTGGTTGATCTGGGTAGCGCAATCATGAGCGCTGAGTTGGCCCTGGAGATGTTACCTCCGGCCATGCGCCAAGGCTGTTTGATCAGCAATGCCCCGCTGGTTGAAGGCGCAATTGTGGCCGCCCTCGAAGCCAGTTTCGACCGTTCTTTGGCCGAAGTCAACCAGGCGGCAGAGGCAGCCAGCCAAATTCAGAAGATTGTTCGCAACCCGGTGGGCGACGTGCCGGGTTCGTCGTGACGACTGTGGTCGTTCCTTGTTTCAAGAATTTACATAGCCGTGTAACACGTTACCCTATACGCAAAAGCAGAATCTTGCATTGACAACACCATCACTTTCGACAACGGTTACGATTACAAATCCGTCGGGACTCCATCTGCGCACTGGAAAAGAAGTGGTGCAAACCGCCAGCCAATTTGCTTCGAAGATCAGCGCGCAGAATTTAACGCGCACGTCCCCGCTTGTCGATGTGAAGAGTATCCTCCAATTGATGCAACTGCAAGCTCGGCATGGCCATATTCTGTGTATTTATGCCGAAGGCCCCGATGCCCAGCTCGCGCTGGAAACATTACGTATCCTTTTGAGCACGCTCGGTGTATAAACGGCTACTGCATGACTAAACTTTTTCATGGTCTATCCGCTGCTCCCGGTGTCGGGATCGGAAACTTATTCGTCTATCGCACCTGGCACCTGGCTACGTTGCCGCCATCGGAAACGCTTGCCGATGACCCGCAGCAAGAATGGCAGCACTTCTTGGCCGCACAACAGGCGGTTGATGATGAACTGGCACAATTGATCACCGATGAGAATCCATTGATCGCCGACGTGTTTATGGCCCAGCGCGTGATTTTGCAGGATCAGACCTTTACCCACGCCATGCAACAGGCGATCTTTCATGACCACCAGCCAGCGATCACGGCTACGCAGAAGGTGATTCATCAGTTGGCGGAATTGTTTCGCAATCTGGGCGATGAATATTTTGCCGGGCGGGCGGTTGATATCCTTGATATTGGGCAGCGTCTGCTGCAACAGATGGGGATGCCGGTCTATGAACAGCAAGCAGTCGCGCAAATTACAGCGGGCACCATCCTGGTGGCGCGCGATATCACGTTCTCGGAAATTACCCAATTGCCCCTGGCGCATATTGTGGGGATTGCGCTGGCCGAAAGTACACCCACGGCCCACTCGGCCATCCTGGCACGTAGCCTGGGGATTCCTATGCTGTGTACGATGGGCGAGGCGATTTTACAGTTGCCGCCCCATCATCCGGCGGTGATTGATGGCAATGTTGGCTACCTGCTAGTGGAGCCTACAGCTGCCGAGCTTATGGCAGGGCAGGCCAAACGGCAAGCACAAGCCGCTGATCGCGCTTCAGCCGTGGCCCATGCCCATGAACCGGCCTACACGCGGGATGGGCGTTTGGTGCCGGTGTTGGCGAATGCCAATAATCCCGAAGACATCAGTCAGGTTTGTATCAAGGGTGCTGACGGGGTGGGCTTGTTGCGTAGCGAATATCTGTTTGAAAATCGCACCGATCTGCCCACCTTTGCGGAGCAATATGACACCTTTCGTCACTTTGTTGCCCAATTACAGGGGCGACCGCTAACCGTGCGTGCCCTAGATATTGGTGGGGATAAGCCAATGCCCTACCTGATTCAGAGCCAAGAAGCGAATCCTTTTTTGGGTTTGCGCGGTATCCGGCTGTTGCTTGCCAACCCTGAATTGCTGCTGCCCCAATACCGCGCGCTCTGCCAGATTGCCCAGGACATACAGCAGGGGCTCATTGCGCCGACCGAGCTACGCTTTATGTTGCCCATGATCAGCACTGTGGACGAAGTACGCGCCGTACGCGCTTTGCTAGCAGAAGTAGATGACCATTTTCTCCTTGCGCTGCCCATCAAAATTGGCGTAATGATTGAAGTGCCCTCGGCAGCCTTGCTGGCCGATCGCATTGCGCCGCTGGCGGATTTTTTCAGCATCGGCACCAATGATCTGGCCCAATATACGCTGGCGACTGATCGCACCAATAGCAGCGTGGCCGCCTTGGCCGATCCCTTGCATCCGGCTGTTTTGCAACTGATTCAGCGGACTTGCCAAGCAGGGGCAGCTGCGGGCATTCCTGTTTCGATCTGTGGCGAAATTGGTGGCGATCCTAATGTGATCCCTTTGCTATTGGGGCTTGGCCTAGATGAACTGAGCGTCCCGGTACCCGCCATTCCGCTGATCAAAGAAGCGGTACGGCGTTGTACACAAGCCACCTGTTGCGCCTTGGCCGAACAAGCGCTGCGTTGCGAAGACGCAAGTGCAGTACGCGCCCTATTGGGGTATCATAGAGTAATCTTGTAGGTATCGGTTTGATAACGACAGTTTTGGCTCTACCAAATTGTTCGTCATCAGATCGTAGTCTGTCAAGCATGATTTGATCGGTAGTAAAGACTGAAGTCTTACCTACGATTTCATCCACCATTTCAGCCTTGACGTCACCCTAGTAGATCCCGGCGTAAATAAGGTACCCTATTTTTACCATGATGTACACGAGTAACGTGCCTGATTAACTGCCGTGGTATCTACGCCCAACTGTACTAGTACAGTTGGGCGTAAGTAAGACAGTGAATCAGTAGGACAGTAGAACAGTGTTTGTACTGTCTCACTGTCCTACTGATTCAC
>DAOTTR010000401.1:0-2159 GCA_034437715.1 Caldilineaceae bacterium | reverse complement strand
GCGTACATGCCGTCGCCACGCTGATAGGTGGCAACAAATTCTTGGGTGGATAGTTGCACCGGGTGTGCGTGCGACGCAAAGACGTGATAATGCGCCGGATCTTGATTGATGTAGAGAATACCACTATCAACCAGTTCGAGCTTAGCCATTGGTCGTTTCTCCTGTTTTCTCGACAGTAACGCGCACCAACCAGACGCTGTTCGTGTCGTCCATGGTTTCGGGGATCGGCTTCCAGCCGTTGGCCGCGCGATCATAGAGATAGAGAAAGTGCTTGTCATCGACGGCAATCACCTCGGTGTAGGCCGAGGTCTGCTTGTCGTGGTTACGTTCTAGCGCAGTGGCAATCGTCTCGTTGGGGTGACAAGCATTGTGATGGGCCTGCATGTCGATGTCTTGCCAGGTGAGGCCGCTGCCATCGGCGTTCAACCAAAGGTGCAACCCTGGTCGCCCGCCCGACAGCGCAACGGTGCCATCGGCCAACATAGCCAAACCCGGTTGCACCGAAAAGGGGCCATCCATCAAGACCGGCGCGCTCCAGCTTTTGCCTTCGTCACTGCTGAAACATTGTCCAAAATTGACGGTCGAGGCAACGCGGAAGACACACAGGATGCGCCCATCCTGCAGCCGCAGAATCGCCGATTCGGTGGGGCCAGGGTTGACAGTGGGCGGGGGCGGAGCCACGCCACAATCCTTGTCCACAATCAGCGCGTCGATCTGCCAGTGTACGCCATCGACGGATTTGACGGCATAAATTCGATAGCCGGTCGGCTCGACCAGTTCGCCATACAGCGTGGTCAAGTAGCTGCCATCGGTCAGCGTGATCGCTTGCCCATTAAACGAAAAGCCAGCCATATCCAGCCCCGGAATGACGGTCTTGTCTGGCCCGGGCAAGCCGGTGACCAGTACACCGCTGGCCACATAATGCACCTCGCGCGTGCCTGCTGGAATACGATTGTAGGGCGCTCCGATACCATTGGGGCGCGGTCGCAGATCATAGGGCAGCAGAATGGCATCGCCATTGGTCAGTTGCAGCAGGGTTTGTCCGCCGTCATTGGTGACAATCGGCTCACTCCAGGTCAGCCCCCCGTCACGCGACCAGGTGACCAAGTACGGTATCGACGACATGTGAATATCGGCGACGGGCGAAATGGTGGAGAGCAGATCGCCGTTGGGCATACGCCAAATGTTGGGAAACCAGAAGTAGCCGCGGCTGTGCCCAATCGCCACAGGCTCGGAAAGAGTCACACGTAGACCGCTCAACTCAATTGTTTGCTGATCACGCCAAGCAGCGTGGGATTTCGTCATGATAGGCTCCGTAAAGAATGAATAGTTTGCAATTATACTTGTTGGACATGCACAAAGCGTCGCCCGATATACCGAATCGGCGTGCGCCACCAGCCAATATCGAAGGTCACTAACAATTTGCCCGGTTCCACTTCGCGCAACCCCGTGTAACAGGTGGAGCGATCGGCACCGGCATGGGCTTCAATGGGCAGATGAGTCAGGTTGCCCCAACGCTCGCCCTGATCGGTGCTAAAGGCGACATAGTTGCCATGGGCCGGATCGGGCGGTTCGCGCAAAATGCGATAGCCATAGCTGCACGCCAACGTGCCATCGGCCATTTCAACCAGATCCGGATCGACGCCCAGCATGGGGGTTGGCGTGGGGGGTGACCAAGTTGCGCCGCCATCATCCGAATAGCTCTGGTAGATTGGATCCACGCGGTTGCCCGTGCGCATGAGACAGAGCAAGCGCCCCTGGCGCGGCCCTTGGGTCAGTTGGATCAGCACGGGCTCATCAAACCCTTCCTGCCCAATCGTGGGATCAACCGCAATCGTCGTGCCGTAATGCCAGGTGTGCCCTTGATCGGCAGAGCGCAACAGCACACAGCGGAAGCGATTCATTTTGGCTTCATAGCTAGAGGGGATTTTATCTTCCGCAAACCAACAGTAAATACAGGCAACCAACTCTCCACTGGGCAATTCCACAACGGAACGATGAAACGTGACACTCGTATAGGGTTTGCCCACATCGTCATACCCAATGCTGGCCTGGGGCAAGTGGATCTGAAACGGCGTTGGGCCTTGCACGGTTTGCCATTCATCGGTTGTGTCCCATAATTGACCGGTGAAATTGCCTTCGGGCGATGGTCCATCGGC
>DAOTTR010000400.1:0-19549 GCA_034437715.1 Caldilineaceae bacterium | reverse complement strand
ACAGATCCCTGCCACGATCCCCAGATGATCGAGCCGCTTGCTTTCATATTCCATCTCTTTGGTTTCCATGCCCTACAGTATAGCCAATCTTTCCCCTTTTCGCCCCCTTCATAATTGCTGCAACCCCCATTTTTCGCTGCGGAATGTGGGTGGGGGCTTCCTGGAAGATTGTACATTTAATTTTGGACGATGACTATGTTTCTGTCCAAGAATAACATGGATGATTTTAGACAGATTTACTTGGGTAACATCACGTAAATTCACTATTTTATTTCTGGACATACCCTATGTAGTAATCAGCTTCTTCTATAGAAGTTACGCAGGTGGAAGCGCTACCATCTCTGGTAGCAGGCTGGCAGGATGCCGGCGTTCCCAGGCAACTGCGTAACGCCTATTGTAGATAAAATCCTTAAAAGTCATGGATAGCGTCTCGTGTATTATCGAGTTTATTGGGTTGACTTTTAAATGGTTTGTCCATTACAAATGGTGGGAACCAGGGCGCTTTTAACAAAGTTGTTGTGCAAAACCTTCCTGGAAAGTCAGACCTTCCAGGAAGGTGGATTGACCAAGAACTCGGTCAATTTTGCACCATATTTCCTTCACAATTGAGTACTATATTGGTAATTGTCGCGAACAATCCATTGATCTTCATGCTGCGAATGGTTATTGGGAATGGCGCAAGCATTGGAGCACAGCCACAAGCGTTCACACGCGTGTTTTTCATAGGCGCTTATCCTTTATATAGCAGTGGTGGTGTCTTCCTTTGTCTACTACAAAGTCATGGAAAGGATGTACGCGCCGGTTATCGCCGAAGCAATCTCAGCCGTGACCGCGGCGCCGAAAGATGCGGGGTTGGGTGTGCTGGCAAACAAGCGTATGAAACGGCTCGGCAGGATCTACAAGCGTTGTAGGCGAATGTAAACAGATATACCTGGGCAGTACAAAGAAAGGAGTTTCACCATGCTGTTCTTTGGCGGTGGTATGCTGATCTTCTGGGTGGTCGTGTGGTTGCCATCCTCGCGGCGGTAGGTGGGATACGCGGCTTCGTGACAGGCCCACAGCAAGGTACCGCGACCTTCACGACACCACCCGCGGTGCCAGAATTGCCGGAAGAAATTTTACAGCGTCGCTATGCTGGCGGCGAGATGAGTCGGGAAGCATAGCTGGAAGCCAAGACAACTCTCAAAACATAGGGATTGGCCGTCCAGATCTCGTTGCCGAGATGCGGTGAATTGGTCCCAAAGTCTGGTTCACCGTAGTGCTTTCTGTGCGGAAACTTATGGCATAGACAGACTCGCCTTACGGACAGAAAAACCTATCCTCTTGCCCAGATCCGCCGTTCACGATTTCGCGTATAGATAAGACCCTTAAAAGTCCCATCAATACCTGTAGGATTCGTCGAGCGCAAGGGTACGACTTTTCAATAGGGTGCCCATAAATTGTTTTCAACGGCACTCCACAATCTCTTCACAACTGAATGGTAAACTTTAGGTGGGAGGAGAAGCTTTTGTTCGTTGGTTTGTCCATCATCTCGATAATTTTTTCGCAAAACCATACAAATATTTTTGATAACAAGGAGATCAGGTATATGTTAAAACATCGCATTGGACGTTTTTCTGTCGTCGCCGTTGTTGCGTTTTCTCTATTGCTGGCGTTGAGCGCTTTGTTCTCGGGTCCAACGTCCACAGCCATGGCTAAGTTAGACGGCGGGAATGACAGGCAACAGATGGGCACAGGGCAAAGAGTAATGACCAACACCATGCCCATGAATATGGCTGCCATGGAACCCATGATGGGCCAGATGATGGGCCAGATGATGGGGATGATGGCGCAGATGCAGACAATGATGGATGCAGGCATGGGAAGCAATATGCCCATGACGGGGACCATGTCCATAACTGGCACGATGCCGATGGAGATGGGGCAGCAAATGCAGCGGATGGGTCATATGATGAATATGATGGGCCAGATGATGCAGATGCAAAGCATGATGGGGAATATGACCGGCACCATGCCCATGGGCATGATGGACATGGGCATGATGGACATGGGCATGATGGACATGAGTATGATGGACATGAATATGATGGACATGAATATGATGGACATGAGTATGATGAGGGGGATGATGGCGCAAATGCACAAACAGATGGGCGGCCACATGGGCATAATGGGTAACACAATGCCCATGACTGGTACCATGCCCATGGACATGATGGGCATGCACCAGATGATGAACTTCCATCGTATGCATCGCATGATGCACATGGTGGATCATATGCCAGGCATGATGGAACTGTGCATGGGGATGATGGGGCAGATGACCAACACCATGCCCATGACGGGCACACCATCTGCTGATCAATCGGAAGCAGCTGCAACCGCGGCTGACCAGACGCAGACTGCCGAACTCGGCGCCATTACGTTCAAGGTGACGCCGCTGAACCTGGAGGATGCCAAAGCTGAAACCTTAGATTTCAACATCGTCCTGGACACCCATACCGTCGATTTGAACTTTGATCTGGCCGAGTTGGTTACCCTGCAAATTGGCGATCAAGAAGTAGCCGCCAGCGCTTGGGAAACGGCCGGTAGCGGTAACAGCAATCACCATGTCGAAGGTACACTGCGTTTTGCGACAACGGATGCAGATGGTAATGCGCTACGCGAAGCAGCCACGGAAGTCTCGGTGGTGTTTCGCGGCTTGCCTGGAGATGGTGAGCGTGTCTTTGTTTGGCGTTTGAGCGAGACAAGCTGAAGCACGGTCAGCATCCGACGATAATAACGCCAGCCAAGACTATTATAAAGCGTAATTAACAGAAACCGAGCTTGTCGGACAAGCTCAGTTTCTGTTTGGCGCATGTTGAACACATTGAACGTCATATCACATTTGTGCAAAGGTAAGTTGGCTAGCACCTGGCTTCGGCATTGCTCATCACCTTGTACGAGCAGCAACGCTTCATCTACCCCCAACGGGAGGACAGTATCCTGGGTCAAGGCACGGTACTAAATGTCGCCACCTGCCGTTGCACCAGACTACCTACACACCTCATCTAAATTACAAGTGCTCAGCCAAGCAAAGAGGGTATTTTCTAACGCACCTTTGCTACCGGCACCGATCATGCTATGGTCAATCATGCCGTCAGGGTTGATGAAGTAGCTAACGGGAACACCCGTAATTTCATAGTCGGTTGCGATTCCACCTAGTTCATCGACCAGTACAGGGAACGTTAACCCCTTGGCGGCCATAAATTGTTGGACTTCAGATGCGGTCAGCTTGCTGACGACGGTTACTAGCGTTACCTCGGCATTAGGGTCGTTGGCAATCCCTTGGATTGCCGGAAGTTCTTCAAGACAGGCGGAGCAATAAGGTGACCAAAAGGTCAACATCACTGGCTTATCTGCATAGGCATCTAGTACAGTTGGGCGTAGATACCACGGCAGTTAATAAGGCACGTTACTCGTGTACATCATGGTAAAAATAGGGTACCTTATTTACGCCGGGATCTACTAGGCGAATGGCATTGCCATTGAGGTCATGGCCGCTAAAACTTGGTGCTGGCTGGCCTGCTTCCAGTCCATTCCAGACCATCGTTGCCAGAAAGGCGGAAATAGCAAAGAGGGCGATGCTGATACCCATTACGATTGCTATCCATTTGACGATGCGAGACCGGCTGGCAAGGGCAGGATTGAAGATAACTGTTTCCGTATTTATCATAATATTTTCTCCAAGTAGAGCCGAGTGGTCTGTTTGTTGCTATGACTACTATAGTCCACACAGATTTAAAACTCTACCTCCCAATTTTTCTAATAAGTAGCTAGGAATTCCTATGGTTTTGATGACCCTATGATAGAAAATCACGCTTGTTCATCAAGAATGGGAGGTTAAAGTCACATTTGGCGAAGACGAAGAAGAAAGCCAGGAAGTTGGGCCGAATTATTTGAGAATTGGATACAGAAAGTGTATAGTAAAGGTTATTTGGGTTTATTTTCTATCACTGGCAATGCTTCACACGGCATCTGAGAGAAAATCAAAGGGAAAGAAGATTACGATGAGCACGCGTGAAAGCAATTCGCTACCGATACCAAAGGTGGCTCACCCGCGTTTTGCTGCTTTCTACAATCAGCTGATGAAGCTGGCTCAGGTTCAGCAAGAATTTGAACCATTGCGGCGTGAACTCGTCGGTCAGGCCCACGGCCTAGTATTGGAAGTGGGAGCCGGCGGTGGGCAGAACTTTCCCTTCTATGATCCTGCTCGTGTCTTGCAGGTAGAAGCGATTGAGCCAGACGAAACCATGCAGGGCTATGCTGAACGCCGTCAGGCGGATGCGCCCGTTTCCATTACCTTAACACCGGCTCCGGTTGAGGCACTCCCTTTTCCCACTGCGCATTTCGACAACGCCGTGGTGACTCTGGTTTTTTGTTCTGTGCAGGATCCGGTACGCGGCTTGCGTGAAATTGGACGTGTACTCAAACCGGGTGGCACGCTGTTATTGCTGGAACATGTGCGTGCGCAGGGTAAGCTGGCCGCTCTGATCCAAGATGCGATGGTACCTTTGACGACCCGCCTGCTGGGCAATTGCCACTGGAACCGCGCCACCCAACAGACAGTGCTGGAAACTGGCTTTCAGATCACACAGATCCGGCAAGTGGGCGGCGGTCTCCACCCTATGCTACTGATCCAGGCGACATGGCCTGCCACAGCCTAGTAGATCCCGGCGTAAATAAGGCATCCTATTTTTACCATGATGTATACGCGTAAACGCGCCTTATTAACTGCCGTGGTATCTATGCCCAACTGTACTAGCCACATGCGCGATCAGACGCAACGCGTCGTGGCTGCCGTTGGCCGCGCCTTTCTCAAAGTCACCCGATTTCTGTGCCATCTGGTTGGTGACATGGGCAAAACAGACCACAGGTGCCTGTTGGCTTTCGGCAAACGCATAGAGCGCGGCGGCTTCCATCTCAACGGCCAAGATGCCAAGGGTTTGGGCATGTTGGATGGCTTCTGCTGTTTCGCGAAAAGGCGCATCGGTTGTCCAGGTTGCGCCGGTAGTGACGGTCAGCGCGGAATCTTGAAAATCCTGCTTGAGCAAATGGAATAGAGCGGGGGCAATGGTGCTAAAGTCGCTGGGCGGCAAATAATGATAACTGGTGCCTTCATCCCGTAGCGCTTGATCGATCAGGATAAAATAAGGCGGCTCGCCAAGCGGGGTAATCTGGCCAGATGACGTGATGCTGATCAAGAGTTCACAACCCGCGGCAAATAACTCTTCGGCCACCAGGACGGCAAACGATGCACCCACCGCACAACCGATGATGCCGAATCGACATCCCGCGAGATCAAAGGTGTATAACGTTGTATGGTAGCAAGCCCAGTCGGGGTCAACCGTGGCTTGGCCTGTCGTCAGCAGAAAGCGCACGATGTCGCCATCTGGATCAAGCACACAAATCGCAGGGACAGATGCTGCGCGTAACGATTTCTGGCGGCGTGCCTCACGCAACAAATTGCGGGCAGTAAACACAGAGGGTGCTTGATGGTATTTGTTGCGCAAGATTGGCGGTTGCTCTATCAAAAGACTGACTCCGTCGAATAAATAAGAATAGTGAATACAATGGGCACCCGGCATCTGTGACAGCACGGTGGCTATGGCAAGACGCGGTTGATCCTTACTGCAATGCCGTTGCCAGTAAGTCGATCTGACCGATGTGATGAGCAACATGGGTCAAATTGCGAAAGATGGCACGCAGCACCGTATAGGGTTCACCTCTGAGGGTCACCGTGCGGGCAAAATCTGCCTCGGTCAGCGCCTTCAGCGTGGCAAAGAGAATCTGCCAGGCTTCTTCCCAGCCTTGCATGATCAGTGCCCGGTTGTCCTCATCGCTCTGGATAAATTCTCGGTCGCGGTGACGCTCCGGCTTTTCGCCATCCGTACTCAGAAAATCCGTCCAGCGCGAGCGAAAGTTGCCGCTGATATGTTTCACCACAATGGCGATGCTATTCGTATGGCCGTCGCCATCCACGCGCCAATGCGCGAAAAACGTCTGGTCATTGCAGCGCGCGAGAGCGGTATCGGCCATCTCTTTTTGCTCTTGATAGTATACGAGCACTTCTTGTTTGAATTCCAATATCCATGATGTGGTCATGCTCAATTCTCTCCCACTGCTACCCCTTTGTCCCGGTGAGCGTAATTACACTGTCAACAAAGTTTTGTGATGTTTTTTAGCGGGCGTGTCAACTCGTACAGTATACAGAATAATAATGCCTTGGATCAAGATCAGTCTAGCATGAAGGAGGAAAGCCAGTCCAAAGCGTGCCGTTTCGTCCCAGGAATTCCAAATTGGGCGGCGACCCACCGCATGAATGGGGTGTCTTATAGACCGTGAATTCATTCATGGCAAATTTGGAATTGCTGTTACTAAATTTAATGACTTGACCGCCAGCGCGTTTCTTGCATGACAAGCGCGACAACGACGCCCGAGAGCAAGGTGAGGCCGCTAATGGCGGCAATGGCCACTGGAATGCCCAGGTGATCAGCGAGCAATCCAGATGCCAGCGCGCCCACGGCATAGCCCAAGTCGCGCCATAGACGATAGACGCCTACTGCCGACGCCCGCCACGCAGGATGCGCGACATCGGCAATCGTAGCCAACAAGGTGGGGTAGACCATGGCCGTGCCCACACCCAGCAAAACAGCCGCGCCCATCCACATACCCATCCCCTGTCCCATCACAAAGAGTGCGATGCCGACGGCTTGCACCCACATCCCCCAGGCAATGAACCACTTGCGCCCCCACCGATCACTCAATGCGCCGGTCAGTAGTTGGCTCACCCCCCACACGCCGGGATAGAGGGCGGCGATCAGGCTGACTTGCGCCAGCGGTAGCCCGGCCCCGGTTAGAAAGATCGGCACTAAGCCCCACACCATGCCATCGTTGAGGTTGTTGACAAGCCCAGCCTGACTGGTGGCGAAGAGCGTGCGGTCCTGCCAACTGGTTAAGCGCAGAATCTGGATAAAGGAGGGCTGTTTGTCCACAGTGGCGACTGAAGTGGCGACTGAAGTGGCGACTGAAGTGGCGGTAGACAGGGGTAGAACTGTGGCTGTTTGCCCTTCATGACGCGTATAGGCATGAGTCTCGCGCACAAAGAAAATTGATAAGAAGAGACCAAGCAGCGCAAAGACCAGACCCGGGTAGAAGGGAACCGGTCGTAAGCCATAGGTAGCCGCCAGATAGCCAGAGCCTAACGCCGCCAGAGAAACGGCCAAATATCCAGCAAACTCATTGAGTCCCATGGCCAGACCGCGTTGTTTGGGCCCTACCAGATCGATCTTCATGATGACGGTGGTTGACCAGCATAGCCCTTGATTGATCCCCAATAGCACATTGGCGAAAACAACCCATTGCCAGTTGGGCGCAAAAATAATCAAAAGCGGTACAGGCAGGCCCACCAGCCACCCAGCAATCAAAATCCGCTTGCGCCCCAGCCGATCCGACAGCCGACCGGCCAAGAGATTCGCCAGGGCTTTCACTACGCCGAAGCTGATCAAAAACGAAAGGACAACCGACTTGGAGACCAGCCCAAATTCAGCTTCGGCCAGCAGGGGCACCACAGTGCGTTCCAGGCCCACCATGGCACCGACAAAGGCATTGACAATCACGAGCAGGGTGAATTGCGCCCAGTTGGCGCGCAACCCCAGTTGCACCTTTGGTAAAGAAATTGTAGTCATAGTTTACCCGCTTTATGCGACGGCACAGCGATTGGCACCGGCTTCCAACTCGGTTGGATCTTCAGCAAACGGCGCGCCGGTTTCATTAAGGAAAACAATGCGCTGATGATTGGGCGGCGTCGGGGGAATGCGGCGCAACAACGATTCCACAAAAGTCTCCTCAGTTTCACCGAGCAAACCAACTGCCTCACGTACGGCGACGAGCAGAGCCGTGACAGCTACCCCATCAAATGCAACCGGAGCGCGCGTATGGCCAGGCAGGACTAATGTCTGTGGGGGGAGCATAAGCAACCGCTGGAGTGAATGGTAAAGGAGATGTGCCCGTTGCCGCGCTGCCGCGGGGCTGGCATCCAGATCCGGTCGCCCTACACCGGCCAGGAAGAGCGTATCACCCGTAAAGAGCACTTGGTCTTTAAGTAGATAGCAGATACTCTCCAACGTATGCCCAGGGGTATACAACGCGACCAACGGCACGCCGCCGATGGTGATACTGTCACCCTCGGCAATGGGGGTGAAGGGATAGGTGACGCGCTGCTGTGTGGGCAAATAGAGCGTAGCTCCGCTCTGTTCGGCCAGTTGGCGCGCCCGCGACAGATGATCGGCATGGACATGCGTATCCAGCACAGACCGAATTGTCCAACCATGGGCATGTGCCAATTGAAGATAAACCGCAGGTGCCAGCGCCGCATCGATTACGGCAGCCGCCCCTTTTGTGCCGATTAGGTAGGAGAGACACCCTTTCCCTGTCCGTCGCACTTGGATTATTTGTACATCTGCCCCCGGTAAAGCAAGTAAAGCCTGATTCCAGGCTAGGCTCCACGCTTTCATACCGCCAGCCAACGAGAACGTCTGGAAGCCACGCGCCCGGAGTTGTTCCGCAGCTGTTATGCTGACTTTACCAGCGCCACAGACGGTTACGACTGGTTGATGATCGGGCAGTTTCACATTGCCCAAGGCACGCGGATCGTTTGCTTTGAGCGCAGCATACGCATCAACGTGCAGACTGCCAGGAATTGACCACTCTGCGCGGTCTTGCATTGCGCGCACATCGAGTACCGTGACCGGCTGCCTCTGTTCTAACCAGGTGCGCAAGGTTTCGACATCAATTGTAGGTGTGTTCATAACGCTCTCCATTTTATTTACTGTAGTAACCTTCCTGGAAGGTGGTATACGAGCCGCTGCGTAGGTACTAAGCCTGTCTGTCGGCAAGCAGTTGCCATTCAAGTACACCCTCTTCCAAGCGAGCAACCCGCCATCCTTGGGCGGCCAGCACGTCCAGGGCTTCATCGGCATAGACACAATATGGTCCACGGCAGTAGGCGACAATCAGTTTGTCTATCGGCAGCTCTACTAAGCGGTGATTAAGTTCCGCTAGCGGCATCGAAATGGCATGGGGAAGATGGCCAGCTTGATACTCAACAGTAGGCCGTACATCCAGCAAGAGAACTTCACCGGCCTGTAATTGCATTTGCAACTCGGCAAAGCTGAGCGTCGAAAACGCATGACGGCGAGGGCGGTAGTCGGTGAGGGCATCCTCAACCTCTGCTAACTGATGTTCAGCTACCATGCGGAGTTCAAGCCATAAGCGAGCCACCACAGGGTCGGATAAGTAGTAGCGTATATGCACGCCCTCCCGTTCGGCGCGTACCAAGTGCGCGCGCTTAAGCCGCTGTAGGTGTTGCGACGTGTTGGCAATACTCATCTGTGTTTCTTGGGCCAGTTCCTCAACGGTTCGCGGCGCTTGCCCAAGCAAATCCACGAGTTCCAGGCGGCGTGGATTTGCCAATGCCTGGGTAACTTGGGTAAAAAGTTGATAGAGGCGTTCTTTTTGGTGGCGCTTGTCAGATTTGTTCATCAGTATAGGCATTATCCATTCAATTATTCAATTGATATATTGAATAATAATGCACGAGATAATCATTGTCAAATTGGGCGCGTCGGAAGCCCACTAAAACCCAACTGACCTCAAATTTTAATTACAATCAACGGTTACTAAAGCCAGCGCCGCACGCGCTGCTGATAAGCACGATATGCTTCACCATGCAGTTGGATTAAATGTTCTTCCTCCAAGCGCACCTGGATCTGGATCAGCGCCATGCCGAGCACACATGTGGCCAGCGTCACTGCATTTGGCAAGACCAACAATAGCCCCAGCAGCATAAATTGCATCCCCAGAAAAATCGGGTTGCGGGAAAGGGCAAACACCCCCTGTTGCACCAAGGCCGTTTTGACTTCGGTGTCAATGCCGATGTGCCCAACTGTCGCCCATCTGTGCTTGCGCGATCAGCACCCAGAGCAGCGCGACCAGCAGAAAAAGCAACCCGATGATCACCAGCGGCGGCTGCATCAGCCAAGCAATGGGTGTAAGGCAGTAACTGGTTCTTCCACGATCTGATCGCCACGCTTGACGCGTGCGGTCTTGGGCATTAAGCTCCCCAGCGCATTGACGGCGTTGCGGGCGCGATCGAGGGCATAATGCTCGTCAGCATGACTCAGACTAAAGAGGAAGAGCAAAAAGGCACCCTCTGCCCATTCGTCTAAAATGGCTGCACCCACAGCTGCGGCTAACATGAGGACATCGGTGTCGAACTTGCCCTTGAGCAAGCCAGGGATGGCGTGGCTGGCAATAGCATAACTGCCCGCCAGCTAAGTGTCTGTCCAAGAATAACATGGATGATTTTAGACAGATTTACTTGGGTAACATCACGTAAATTCACTATTTTATTTCTGGACAGACCCTAAGCAAGCAGCAAGAAACTCAGGGCGAGGTTGGCGGGCAGCCCAAACCAACGCTCACCGGCCCAGCCAATAACGAGGAAGAGACCGGCGAACGTAACGAGAATCAGCGGCCAACGCTCCTGCGTCCAGTGCGGCAGAAACGTAGGCGCGCGGTCGTGGTCATGACCGGCATGATCTTCTTGTGCGTGCTCCTGAGTAGTGACTGGTTCTGGTTCCGCTAGGGTAGGCACCAACACTTTGAAACCCATGCTGCGAATCGCTTGTTCGATGGCTGGGCGCGTCAACACTTGGCTGTCATAGGCGACAAAGACCAACCCCGCCGCATAATTGGCATTTGCATGTAACATGCCAGGAAGTTTTTCTAAAAACTGGCTTAAGGTTACAGCCGCATCTGCCGTGTCCATACGACCAAAGGGGATTTGCTCATGGCGATAGCGCCCGGTGATCTGTGTACCCGTCTCTTGCGCCAACCAACGTATTTTGCTAAGTGACAACAAATTTGGGTCATAGTGTAAGCACAACTGGGCTCTACCCTTATCACGAACAATATGGGCCTGTTCAATGCCTTTAGTCACTGCCAGACGGTCGGTCAACAGTTGGATACAACGATCCTGCTCGTCGATGCCCGACAGGATCAGCGTCAAATCGAGTTTCAGTTTATTCATAGTGATCCTTCTAACTTGCGCTCTCGAAGCGAGTACGCCAAAGATTGCACCCAACGCGTCACGCCGCAAACGGCCAGAACGACGTAAGCGACCTGAGCGATGCCCATAGCTTACTGGGTGGCTAGCACAACGAGAGTATTCTTGGACGAAGGTATGCGTCTACAATCAGAAGAACGGGACAAGCCCCATCCGCATAGTCCAGCATCAAGCAAAGGAGGAAATCGGTGGTGGTGGAATGGGAGGAGTATCGCGATAGCGGAACCTGGGTTTAGGCAATAACCAAATGCTGCCTACTATATGGGGTGTAGAAAATGCAGATTCGCTAATGCCCACGATTGCGGCCAGGGCGCGCACATACATTTCACCAGTAGTCAAGGCGGCGATGATGCGCACGCGGCTGGGATCGGCAAGCGCCGCAAAGAGTTCGGCCATTCTAGCCGCGGTGCTTTCGTCTATATTCGGAGCAACAGGTTGGGTGAGATTCATTCTCAAAATATTGATATATGAACATTTATTCAGGCATTTTATGCCTTAATTCATTTTATGTACTTTGTCAAACACCACTTTCATTTATTCGCCACAGCAAAGGTGGCGTTCATCTACACGCCCTTGCTAGCCAGTCTCCCCTCATCAAACGAATAGAAATCATGATTAGCATCAGTATTGCTGGCTTCATTGCTCTTTTTATCACGTCGGTCTCCCCCACCATGGCCACAGGGATCGATAGGAATATCCACAATCGATAGATGGGGTTGGTCATGCAAAAGCGCATGGCGTACCGCTTCGGCGATCCGATGGCTTTCGCGGGTCGGCAAATCTTCGTTCACCGTAATGCGCAGTTCTGCGTGCAGTCGATGACCTAGCCAGCGAATGCGCGTGTCACGCACATCTAGTACCCCCGCCACACCGCGCGCCACCCGTTCAACTTGATCGACAACCTTC
This sequence comes from Caldilineaceae bacterium, assembly GCA_034437715.1. Lineage (GTDB taxonomy): Bacteria > Chloroflexota > Anaerolineae > Caldilineales > Caldilineaceae > JAHBVH01. The sequence continues at coordinate 7,476 of DAOTTR010000400.1, read as the reverse complement.
GGATCGATTGCGTCCATGAGCCGGTACCACATGGTGCGGGTTGCATCCCAGGTGATGAACAAGATAGCAATTCCGATCAGCAAACCAATAATCGGATCGACCAGCGGGTAGCCAAAATAGGTGCCAACGACAGCAATCAACACAGCCAGCGAGGTCAGCCCGTCGATACGTGCATGTAGACCGTCAGCGACCATAGCCGCCGATCCCATACGGCGGCCCGTGCGAATCTGGAGCAGGGCAACGGCTTCATTGCCAATAAAGCCAATCACCGCCGCTGCCGCCACCCAGCCCAGGTCTGTCATCGGTACCGGGTTGATCAGCTTCGCAACTGACTGCCAGAGGGCAACACTGGCACTCACCACAATCGAAAGCACAATAAAGATGCCAGCCACATCCTCCGCTTTGCCAAACCCATAGGTATAGCGACGGGTCGCCATGCGCCGCGCCAGGTAGAAGGCAATCAGCAGCGGAATGGAATTCAACGTATCGCCCAGATTATGGACGGTATCAGCAAGCAGGGCAACGCTGCCGCTGAACGAGACGATAAGGATTTGCAGCACCGTTGTGACGCCCAGCGCGCCCAACGCCAGCCAGACCGTACGGATCCCCGCGGCGTTGTCGGCCAAGGCGGGATCGGCGACCCGCTGTAATTGTTGTTCGCTATGCCCGTGCAAGTGGAAAATCGTGTTGATCCACCCCCATAGACCCGTCCCGTGGCCATGTCCGTGCGAACCATCATGTGGATGGTCATGCGCCTCGTCATGCGGATGTGGATGGTCCGTTGTAGCCTTCTGTTCCTCGTGCATGTTGCTTTCCTTTTGATTCCCTAGATTCTCAAATGAAGATTAACCGTGTGCCTTGACGGCAGCAGACCCCGTTTCCTGCGCTTCAAGATGGTCAGGCAGCGCGTAGACAACATGCACCAAGTGATGCATCGCCTCACGAAACAAGGCAGCAATATGGGCGTTCTCGACGGAGTAGTAAATCCGTGTCCCGACCCGACGAACCTTCACGGCGCGCTGATCACGCAGATGCTTCAGTTGGTGCGACGCTGCCGATGGGGAAATCTCGGCGATCTTAGCCAGATCGCCGACACTGTGTTCGCCTTTGGTGAGGGCATACATGATGCGTGCCCGCGTCGGATCGGCCAATACTTGAAACATTTGCGCCACGAGAAAAGCCACTTCGGCGGTAAGTACGGGTGCGGATAAAAAGCGATCAATCGCGGTTGTACCACCAGAATCAGATGGCCGGTGAGTTGATGAAGCAGATATGGACATAGCTTCTCCATGCATATATGAGCATTTATGCACATTATAAACAATAGGTGGATGACTGTCAACATGGAATGCGACGAGAAGCGTTTCCATATTTCACACCTTCCGAGCGCAGCACTAAATCTTCATTATCCGCGCGGCCAGTACATAATGATCAGCACACCTACCAGGACAATGCCTCCGCCAAGTATATCGTATCTGTCTGGCGTAATTTTCTCTACTTGCCAGCCCCAAAACAGGGAAAGCAAGACGAACACACCACCATAGGCCGCATAAACGCGCCCAAATGACGCGGTCTGAAGTGTGGGAATAACCCCATAGAGAACGAGTAACACCGCACCCAGAACGCCTACCCATATACTTTTCCCCTCGCGCAGCCAGACCCAGACGAGATAGCCGCCGCCGATTTCGCAGAGACCGGCAATTAAGAAGAACAGGAGTGACTTGGCAATTCCCATGGATTCCCCTGCGCTTTCATAATACATTGGATAAAAAAGCAAGGGAATCGGCCTGAACCGGTTCCCTTGCCATCAGCTATTTGCTTTTACCTTCTAGTAGATCCCGGCGTAAATAAGGTACCCTATTTTTACCATGATGTACACGAGTAACGTGCCTGATTAACTGCCGTGGTATCTACGCCCAACTGTACTAGCCACAGTTTACTTCTGCTCCGTGCCAAGAATGGCGCTGATCTTGACACTCTTATGCCGGCGAAAAATATGAGCAGCAGCAGATAAGGCAGCAAACAGGCCGCCACGATCAGCAGTGGTACCACGCCGGCCAACATGCTCCAAGTGGGCAATCCAGTACAGACGATGAACGCCACTAGATCAGCGTAGTCGTTGGCTTGGTAACGCAGGGTATATCCATCTGCAAGTTCCTGGCGTTCTTGGACTGCTGCGGACATCAGGCGTTCGGCCCGTCCATAATGCTCTGGGCGTTGCGTGGCATCAAAGGAACCATTTTAGGGCGGGCTTACGCAGCTATTCGTGTGCCACCTTCCAGGAAGGTTTAGGCCGTCTTGCGTAGGCCTACATTGATAATCATATCCAATTTGTGCAGAGTTGAGCCGTATATGCCGTAGATCGCGCAGCTACCCTTTTCCAGGCAAGAACAAGTGGAATGCGGTACCGTGTGTTTGATCTGTTGACGGGCTGTTTGCCCAAATGCGACCACCGTGAGCTTCCACTAGTTGCCGGGCAATGGCCAAACCTAGGCCGGAGCCACCCGTCTCGCGGCTGCGCGAACGGTCTGCTCGGTAAAAGCGCTCGAAAACGTAGGGCAAATCTGCTGCGGCAATGCCTTCACCGTTATCCGTTACGGCAAGTTGGACACCCGCATTTACCTTGGAGATATGCACACGAACACTGCCGCCAGCCGGTGTATGGCGTAAAGCGTTATCAAGTAAGTTGGCTAGCACTTGGCCTAGGCGTTGCTCATCCCCTTGCACGAGCGGCAACGCTTCACCTGCCACTAACGTGAGGTCAGTATCCTGGGTCAAGGCACGGTACTGAAATGTTGCCACCTGCCGTTGCGTTAGCTCGCGCAAATCCAAATCTGTACAGTCCAAAAACAGGTTACCAGCTTCGGCATTGGCCAGCGTGCGCAGGTCTTCGACGAGTCGGTTGATCAACATGATTTCTTCGTGAATAATTTCTAAATTTTCCGCAGTCGGTAAGAAAATGCCATCTTGCAAGGCCTCGACGGTTCCCTGAATGCCAGCTAGGGGCGTGCGTAGTTCGTGAGCGATGTCGGCCATCAAGTTGCGGCGCACCAACTCTTGGGTTTGCAGACTATCCGCCATCTGGTTAAAATGGGCAGCTAGTGCGCCGAATTCATCCTGACTCTTTACGGATACGCGTGCCGCTAGGTCGCCGGCGGCAATGCGGCTGGACGCCTGACTTAGGCTAGTTAAGGGTCGTGTGATCTGGCGCACGAGCAATCCTGCCATCAGCAACGCTACCAAGCCAGCAATCAGGCCTGCAACTAAAACCGCGCGCGTAATACCACTCAACAGTAATGCATCATTGAGGTGTGGATGCCCCATCATTGAACCCTCTATCAGTAGCGCGCCGATCTGTTGATCATCCACAAGGATCGGCCAACGCTGTACCAACTCGGTGTCTATCATAGGCTTCCCGGTTGTGCTGTTGGTGTCTGCCACAACGATACCGCGCGCATCAACAATTTGCATCCGGTTATCAAACATGCCCATCATGCTGCCCACCATACTACTCATCGCGCCATCGGAGGAGGCCGTCACAATTTGATCAAGCATCAGTGGCAGGTCTGTCCACCCCTGTTGCTGTTGGTAATAATCAACCAGATTGGGCAGCAGCCAGGTTGGTCGGACCATCTGGCCGTCAACCATGAAGTGGGCGAATTGCGTGGCTGCGCCTTGGCGCGTCAAAACTACGGTTCCCAGTATGCCGATGCCAATCACTAGGGCAAAAGTCCCGATCAATTTAAACCAGAGATGATTGAATAGGTTGCGAATGGTACTTGGCAAGATAGTGCCTATGAAATTGTTGAACAACATGCACATGTATGCTAGTTTCCTTGAACAGGCGGAGCGACGCCAAGTGGGCATAGATATCATGGCCGTGAATCGGTTGTAGGTACGCGTCTATCGACCCCATCAAAAACGGTTGCCCTATGGATATCGAGATGGACTCGTTGACTGGGTGCGGATGTTATGGCGCGACAAAACGATAGCCGATGCCATGGAGTGTCTCGATGAAGCGGCTATGCCGACCCGAATCCCCTAGTTTATGACGCAGGTTTTTGATGTGGCTATCAACGGTGCGTTCATAAGCAACCAGTGCCTCACCTATATTACCTTGAATCACATCGAGTAATTGGTCGCGACTGAAAGGACGGTTGGGGTGGCGCATGAGATAATGTAGCAAGTCAAACTCGGTGCTGGTCAACGCTATCGGTTCCCCACCTAGGGTCACCACGCGACAACTCGGATCCAGGTGCAGATCCTCCACCTGAAGAATTGGGACCGTCGTGGGATCAGACTGAATTTCCAACCGGCGTAAAGCGGAACGCACTCTGGCGACTAACTCACGCGGGCTAAAGGGCTTGGTGACATAATCATCGGCACCCAGTTCTAATCCCATTACGCGTTCGGTCTCCTCCACCCGAGCCGTGAGCATGATAATGTAGACGTTGGCTACCGCTGGGTCGCTGCTGGCGCGCAGCCGACGCGCAATCGCCCACCCGTCCAAATTAGGCAGCATGAGATCCAATACCAACAGGGCGGGCTTTTCCTGTTGGGCTAGCGCCAGCCCGCTAATGCCATCGGCAGCGGTCAGTACATGATAACCGCTCTGTTGTAAGTAACTTTCAACTACTTTGCGTATCTGGCGGTCATCTTCAATAATTAAAATTGTGGTTGTCATTACTAGACCATTCTGCTACGCTGACGTTGCTGGTGCCACTGCCAAATCAGATAAACCAGAATCCCCAAATCGACGAGATGTTCCACCAGCATAAAGGTGAGGCCAAAGTTTGCGCGCTCCCAGTAGCTCACTGGGCTCCGAAAGCGGTAGCGCCAGTTGAATGGAAAGAAAAGCAAAGGCCCGTCGCTTGTGTGGGTAAAAATATCAATGAGCGTATGCAGCCCAGCCCCCACGGCAAACCAGCCCAGCCCGCGCCCCCACCATTGCCCCCACCGAGCAGCCGCAAAACCAGCCAAGCCCAACACGCCGAGGATGAAAGGTGCATGGAAGAAGTTATGACCGATGATCCAGAGCGGCTCGATAAAAAAGAGCGTAAAATGCATGTACACCATCGGACTTTCGCCCGTCGGTGTTGTGGTGAACCAGCGGAAGTAGATTTCACCCAACAAGGTTAACAGGAAAAAAGGCATGTCCGGCAAGATGGCACCCGTGAACAGCGCAAGCCTAGGGGCCTGGAGTTGGTGCCGCACAAGTTGGCGATCCAACACCACCGTAACCAGCAAATGAGAATAAGTCTGCATTGAACTTTCGCCTCAAGTCGTAAGTAAGGGTCACAGACGCGCATCCTGGCATCAGCCTCATTACCGTCGAGTGCAAAAGAGGAGAGAGATGCCGACAACCGAGTGCGCTTTCGTTCAGCAGAGTATACCATTCATTTGTGAAGCAAATGTGGAGAGCGCGCCCGGTATAGTCATCACATAGAAATAACTTATAATTTCATCTTCCAGGAAGCTTGTCAGGTAGATTGGTCATCCCTCTCTTCTTGCCCTATTGTCAGCGATTCCATTTCCACCTGCGCCTGCTTCATTTCTCCGGCTAGCCGCTTGACAGTGGCAGCGACATTCCCTAAACAGCAATTGCCCTGCGGGTTACGTATCGCACAGGCGCACTGGCCAGCCACAATGCTGGCGTTGATGCACTCGACCGTGGTACTCACGCCGGATACCCGCAGTTCGGCCCGGATCGCACCTAGGGTGTGACGGAAGCAATAACAGACGAAAACCGCGTCGTCATCAGGGTGCTTCTGGTACACCCGCTCGCGCAGATCGCGCTCAGTAACCGTTTGGCAGCCATCGTTGGAGAAATAGCCGATCGGGCATTGCACAATGCGGCAAAAGCGATATTCCACGGGACGGATAACCGCCAGGCTAAGGGCCAGCATTGCTTTAAGCGTCTGGGTATCTACGCGCCTGCCGCGTACACCACAGCGCGGACAAGTCACCCCTGCTGATTGGTTGGTCGATACGTTGGCGATGCTAGGCACAATGCAGCAGGTAGTAGCGTCTAGCGTTCAACGCCATCGCGCGTGGCAGTCATCCACCACTGAAATTCTCGCTCTTCACGTCCCCAGGCGCTCTTGATAAATTCAAGAATAGCGACCATTTGTGCTTCGGTCAAGGTGTTTTTGAAAGCGGGCATTTTAGAATTGTGCGCGGGGTCGCCCCCATTGGCGGTAATGCTCAGCAACAAGCCGTCCTGATGGTGCCAGGTATGACCAGAATTGTCGTGGGGTGGGGGCGGCAATGAACCATCGGCCAGTGGTTTTTTCCAGTCGGGAGCGCCTTGCAGCGCAAGGCCGTGACAACTGGCACAATGTTGTGCGTAGAGCAGTTTGCCCTCTGCCAACCACTCTGCATCCAGCGTCGGGACAGGCGGCACAGCGGTACCGCCCATGATCACCGGCGCGTTGTCAGATACGCGTATATTCCAAAAAAGGAAAACAGCACCTACTAACATCATTGCGCTGACTAGGATCCAGATCGACCTACTTGGTCTCATTGCGTTTGTCCATCCTTGGCAATTTTTGTCCAACCTTTCCCGCCATCGAGAGAGAGGTGGATATCTGTTGAAAGTTGCCACTGCCATCTCAGTAGGATTGACCGGGTTGATCGCCAATCGCCCAATGGAAGACACCCTAGTACAGTTGGGCGTAGATACCACGGCAGTTAATCAGGCACGTTACTCGTGTGCATCATGGTAAAAATAGGGTACCTTATTTACGCCGGGATCTACTAGTGCTTAGCATTGACCACCATACTGGCAAATCTGTTGGCGCAAGGCATCGATACTAAGTGGGCCTGTAAACTGCCAGAGCACTTGCCCACTTGGTGCGACGATGACATAGCTGGGGTGAGCGCGCAGACCATAAGCGTCCAAGGCCGCCTGGCCGGTCTCTGTATTAGCATCATGCTGCTCAAAGGCCATCTGTTCAGAAAATTCACGTTTAAGCCCATTCACGATGGGCTGCATCTCCCTTCAAGGTGGTCACGTATCTGTATAAAAGAAAATAAAGGTATTCAGGCCGCTGGTCGCACCCACGGGTGTCGGTGCCGTCGAGATTGTATTGTCACCGCAACCGAACAGGAAGAGCAATCCGATTATACCAGCAATTGCCAGTGCCTGGGCGTAGACACGTCCTAACCCTCTTCCTCCCCCTGTGACAAGAGCAACTTGGTTGGCTAATTTCCTTATATCTGTCTCGTTATGATCGTGATCGGTCACTCGTGCACGCCTCCTTGTGCTCTTTCTTTTGCTATTAAGTTGACGTTATTCTATTGATCGATAACCATTACGCTGTTTTGCAATGCGCCAAAGTCAGTTTGGTTTACGGTACCCGACTGCAGTAGTGATTTTCTTCTCTACGTAAAAAGTTGTTCATCCAAGGAAAATAGCCAAAGACCAATCCCCATGCTGCCAGAATGCCAGTGAGTAGGCGCATCCACCAGTTAAAC
>DAOTTR010000399.1:0-10055 GCA_034437715.1 Caldilineaceae bacterium | reverse complement strand
AAGCCCATCCATGTGATCCAGTATGAGTTGCTGGCGGCACACCCCTATCAGTACAATCACGAAGAATTACTGTTCGCGGTCCATGTGCGCCACAAAGCGATTCCGCAGGCGAAACTTGATGCACAGCGCGCGGAATTGTGGCACGCACTCTTTCAGAAGAATCATCCCTGCCTGCGCGCCTCACTGCTGCCCAAGAAATATGGCTGGGGTGCCCACTATGATCAGGCTGGCAAGATCGCGATCTACGCCATGGAATCGGCTGAATACCAATCCTTTAGCCAACCAGCGGGTGATACGCCTAAGCAGCTGATGGCGATGCGCAACAAGCGCGGATAACGGCATCATCCAAGTTACTCTTCGCCGCGTGCCAGCGCCAGGGCAGCCTCTAGCACCGTATCGCGCCCCAGGCGATAGTCGGCAAAACGCCACCCAATCGGTACGGTCGGTGCCAGATCACCCACAGGCACATCAAAGAAAAAATTCAGCCAGAAGCAGCGTTGCAGATCGCGACAGCCATTTGCCCAATCGTGATAGCCAGTCGAATAGTTGATGAGCAGACCGGAATTGGGCAATTGCAGGGAGCCACCTTCGGCCCAAAAGGTAAGGCGATCGCCGAGCGGCTCACCGACCAAGACAGTTTTCGCGCCACCATAATGTTTCAGCCACGCGGCTGCGCTCAGTGCAGCCGAGAAGGTCTCATTATTGACCAGCACATAGAGACGACCCTCATCGGCAATATGGGCTGGCAGTTCACGCATAAAGCCATGGACTTTTGTGTAATCGCCACCGCCATTGAAGCGCAGATCAACGATCGCGTAGCGCCACAGGCGCGATTGGGCGGCTAGCAGTTGTGCTAGTTGTCCAGCCAGGCTGCCATTTTTATCATCCTGCATCGACCACAGATGCAGATACCAGCCCTGCCCTTCGTCCAGCGTGGTTTGGTATAGATTTACGTCGTAGGCGCGCAGGCTTAAGGGGAGCGTCACCGATTCCGCTACTACCGGCTCGCCATTGGGATCAACCACCGCACCCGCCGCTGGCGACCGGTGTGATCGACGCGCGTAATATGCCCAGCCAGGCGTTGCGCAAATTCCTGCACAATAGAACAGAAGTTCTTTTTTATCAACCGGGCTTTCCGACACCCACCGGCTGTTTTGGTGCGCTGTTCGTGGTTGGCGGATAACTATCCTTGCGCTGGGTCAGATAACTTTTGAAGGCGGTCTGGTAAATCGCGCTGACTTCACCCAGATCCATGCTCATGCCACTCTTGTAATAGACACTGGCGGCCAACCCTAAGCCCCAGGTCATCGAGGCGGCGATGGTGCCAGCGATGGCCGAGGAAGAGAGCATGCCCACCGGTCCCAGCAGGAAATCGGCAATGATCTTGAGGGCGTTACGATAGAGTGCCTTGCCCGCAATGCCCGTTACACTGGAGCTTAAGAGCTTCATAATATCGCCCCTGCTCACTTTGAGGTTATAGATATAGGCGATGCGCATACAGAGTGCCACTTGGAGCGTGGTTAATGGCACAATATCCGAGCCAGGTACGGGCAACGCGCCAATGCCAAAGGCAGCAATCGCGGCTCCCCTAATCCACGCGGTGACTTTTTCTTCTTTGTACTTTGAAATTTTTAGAAAAAAAAGCTCTTTGCTACGCTCGCTCAGAATATCAGCAATTTTGTTACTGAGCACCACGACATTTATATCCTTGGTCGCCGAGATCGGCACAATCAGATCATAGCCAAAACGTTGCTTCAGATCCTCGACGACCAGCGGAATGGCCTCGGCTTCAATCGTATCGATCTTGTTCAATACAACGATGGTCGGTTTATTGAGTGTCAGGATCGCCTTGAACGCTTTTGCTTCTTCTGGGCTGCGGTTGCTGGCAGCGTTGACAAAGAAGAGGATAATATCCGCGTCTTTCTCGACAAATTCTTTGGCTTGCGCGCCCAGCACCAGTGTACGCATCTCGTTGAGACCGGGCGTGTCGGCAATAAAGACATTCTCGGCATATTGATGCAGCGCGATCTGCTTGGTCCAGCCCGCAATCGGATGAACTTCACTCAGTTTGCGGCCTGTCAACGCGTTGATTGTGGCGGACTTGCCCGCGTTGGCTTCGCCGATCAAGCTAATGATCAACTTGGTTTGTGCAATGGTCTTAAATTCCTTGGCTTGCTCGTCAATTACCTGGCCAAACGCGCGCTCATAGCTTTCCACATCCATCTCAGGCAGATCCGTACTTTGCGTGCTCATGCCATGCCTCCTACGAGCGCCGCCGTAGGCGAAACTCGGCCAATGTGGTATACAAAAAGCCCACAACAATTACCAGCAGACTAACAACCAAAATTGCCATCATCACCATCAACATGTTACCTCCTTTTCCCTTGCCTGTCAGTATATTGGCTTATCATTGCCTTGTCAATCAGTCAGAACCGCGCAGGATACCGATTGTAAGCGATCAGGTTTGTGGCTAGATAATTAACCTGTTTTAGGTTGTATATTGTTGTAATTCCTCGCGCAATACACGTCGAAACACTTCTTCAATCGGTTCACGTTGCTGATGGATATACTCGCGTAGTGCCGCGTTAATTAATGTTTGGTAGTTCCCCCCGCCCGCCGCATCCACTTGACTGCGAAACCAATCTAAAACTTCATCATCTAACCGAATCGTAATCCGGCTTTTACCGGACGCTACGGGCTCTATGGCCCCACGCTTGCCCGTACTAAAATCATATTCTGCTTTCATAGGTCACCTGTATAAGATACTTGTTCCGAACGCGTTGCTTTCCGTGCAGAAATGAGTCGAATGCGATTTCCGCGCCAAGTATAAACAACCACCAAAATTCGCCCAAACGCATCCATTCCGATGGTGTGATATACCGGTTTTCCAATCTTTCTTCTTCATCTATAATCGTGACGGCTTGTTCATCAACAAAAATGGCAACGGCATCGGTAAAATGAATGCGATGCTTGCGCTGGTTGCTGTGTGCCTTGACGGGATCCCATTCGTATTCTATCATCGAATTATATGCACAATTGTACACCACCACAAATCGCCCAATGCCTGGAAAATCTATCGACTTTCAATTATCGGTTGGAACAATCTGGAGATCGAGCGCTATAATAAACCAAAGATACGTAGATAAATTTTTCTAGACAACGAAACGATAGGATCAGAAATGTCGAATGCCAAGGTAGAGCTTATTACAGAGGAAGCGCCCCAGGCACCTGTCACAGGGCCAGTGCAACCCTCGCTGTGGCAGTTGCTGCGTGTCTGGTTCATGCTGGGCCTGCAATCCTTTGGTGGCGGTACGGCCACCTTGTTTTTGATTCGGCGCGCCGTGGTAGAGCAGCACCATTGGGTTTCCGAAGGCGCATTCACGCGCGATTGGGCCCTTTGCCAAGCCGCGCCGGGGATCAACTTGCTCTGTATGACCATCCTGCTGGGCCGCCAAGTGGCTGGCTTGCCGGGTGCGTTGGTGGCGATGGCAGGGTTGATGCTGCCCAGCGTGGCGATCACGATTGTGATGACCGCGCTCTATGCCGATCTGCGCAATCTGTCCATGGTGCAGGCGGCGCTGCGTGGCATCGTGCCGGCAACGGTTGGCATGGGGTTGCTCCTGAGTACGAATATGGCGCGCCCGCTATTGGCATCCAGCCGCCGCGAAAGCGCCAGCAGCCTGAGCGTGGGGATCTTGCTCTTGGTGGGCAGTGCCGCCGCCGTGCAATTCTGGCACTTGCCGGTGATTGTCGTATTATGTGCAGCCGGGGCCATCGGGGCGCTGAACGCGTGGTATCACGCGAGCCAAGCAAAGGTGGGCCAGCCATGATCGAACCATTTCTCTATTTCTGGCTGATCCTCAAGGCATCACTCTTCTCCACGGGCGGCACCGGCAATCTGCCGAGCATTCACGCCGATCTGTTGGCACGCAATTGGGCCACCGACCGCCAATTTGCCGAAGCCCTTGCCATCGGCCAGATCAGCCCCGGCCCCAGTGGCTTTTGGGTGATCAGTTTGGGTTATCTAACCGATGGTGTGCGCGGTGCGCTGTTGGCTACACTTGCCATCAGTCTGCCCCCCATGTTAATTCTGGCGGTGGCAGCGCTACACCGGCGCGTGGGCGATCATCCGGCCATGCAGGGCTTTGTGCATGGGTTGGGCCTAGCGGTCTGCGGCATCTTCTTGGTCGTGGTGATCCAGTTGCTGGAAGAAAATGGCTTTGATGCGATCAGCGCGTTGATTGTGTTGGCCAGCATTGGTCTTGCGATGACCAAACGTGTGCCAGTACCCGTGCTGTTGCTGCTGGCGGGGCTGGCGGGGGCTTTGCTCTATTAAGCATCAGGCTGCCATCGTAGGTCATGTTTGCAACGTGACAGAGTCGTTGCATGAAACCATGCGCTTTGTAACCGGCAAGCATCGTGGCACAAGGCTTTGCTTGGGCGATGTTGCGACATTGTACCGTAGGTCACGTTTGCAACGTGACCTACGGTACAATGTCAATACCTTGTTACAGAAATTAGGAGGAATCAGGCTGCATTCGTAGGTCATGCTTGCAACGTGACAGAGTCGTTGCATGAAACCATGCGCTTTGTAACCGGCAAGCATCGTGGCACAAGGCTTTGCTTGGGCGATGTTGCGACATTGGGCAGCTTGTCACGTTGCAAACGTGACCTACGGTACACCATCAAAACTTTGATTACGATGCGCTAGTTGGCGCAAGGCAACTAGTACAGTTGGGCGTAGATACCACGGCAGTTAATCAGGCACGTTACTCGTGTACATCATGGTAAAAATAGGGTACCTTATTTACGCCGGGATCTACTAGCGCAGTCCAAGATCAACGGCCAATCAGTGGCAGATAGAGTTTGGTGGCAGCTGCTTGGACGAGCGTGACAATTTGTTCTTCGTCCAAGAGCACAGTGTGCCCCAAATCATCGGTCACCACAATGGCAGCCGAGAGATAGGTGTTGGTGCCCGGTCCAACAATCCACTCATACAGTTGCGGCACATGGGTATAGATGCCATAGCCTTCGGGCAGGGCGCATTCTTCACCCGTAGAGACGATGCCGATCTGCTTCCAGACGCCATTGCTGGCGCGTACCATCAACGGGCCGCCACTGTCGCCATAGCAAGCATCTTTGCCACCTTCAACAAAACCGGCACAGATCATATTCTCGGTAATCGAGCCAAACGGATAGCCAAAGGCATCGTAGGCCATGCGACAAGTTGCGTTGGAAACCAAGGGCACCGTAACTTGACGGAGTGTATCGGCATAATTCCCCAGACCATTGCTGCGGTCGCCCCAACCAATCACGGTGGCTACCAGATCCGGCATGACCAAGGCTGGTTCGGACGGGCTAGCCAGTTGCAGCAGTTGCACAGCACCGGTGAGGCCAATCGTCCCCGTAAGTTGGGCCGGCTGGGCTAGCCGCACCAGCGCAATGTCGTTAGGCGGTACGAGCGCGTTGTCATCATAGCCGGGATGGATAACGATTTGGCTAATGGGCAGGCGTTGGCCGTCGTTTGCGCTGAGGCGATGGCGACCGACCGCAATGTTAAACGTAGCGACGCTCTCGCCCAAAACACAATGGGCCGCGGTCAGCACCCAATTGGGTGTGATTAACGAGCCAGCGCAGAATTGTGCAAGATAGCCATTCGATATATTTGCGTTCATCAGCGCAACCTGCCAAGGCCACGCGCCCGCTTTGGCCTCAATGCCCCCAATAATGGTCGGTGTTTCCAGCGCCGCCGTTGATACACTGTCCGATGCCAGTAGATTTGGCTGGGGTGCGACGACCCAAGCCACACTTTTGCTACTCCTGCCAGCAATGTCGCCCAAGGTGAAACGGATGGTGTCATTCATGAATTCACCACCGCTGACGTAGGCGGTGCCGGGTGGCAATTGCGTCTCGGCCACCACATTGGGGGCAACGCTCGTACTGTGGTTGCTCACGGTCAACGTATAGACAATGTTGGCACCGGAGGTAACGGTCGGTGGCCCGGCCAAGCTGGCAACCAGCAGAACATCGGGAATCGCTAACGTATGGGTGATGGTCGCCAGTGCTGTACCAGGCAAGTTCACACTGTGATCAACACGGTTGATTAAAGTTGTGGGCAGTGTCACCGCCGCATCGATCACCACGGCATAGCTAATGATCTCCTGCGTGATCACCGTCAGTGACCAAAGCAGTTGATCGCCCAACACCGTGGGCGCGAGGGAAGCCGAGCCAGGAATCAAGGTTGTCCCTGCGGGCAGCGTATCGGTTAGTGTATACTGGACGGGGCCAGGCGCGGCGCTGGTTTCGGCCAGAATGTCAATGGTGTAGGTCAGCGTATCACCGGGTTGAACACCGGCACCCACATAGAAGACAGATTTGAGCACATCATCTTGCAGCCGCGCCAAGCTTACATTGCTGGCACCAAGTACTTGGTTGGCATCAGCGTCGATAAATTGCACAAGGCCATAGCGCAGTTGGCCAGCGGTGAAGTCGGGAATATTCCAGCCGATCTGAATGCTAAATGGCGCGTTGAGCGTGGTGCTGGTCGGGCCAACCACGCTCAACGCGCCTATGCTGTTGTCATCGAGCAGGGTAACCGCATAGGTGGCGGCATCGAGTGCCGCGCCAGAGCCTTCCCAGTTTTGGATCAGGATCCAATAGGTGCCGACTGGCAACTCACTGCTACTTTGTGGAAAGTCGCAATATTCTTGCCAGGAGAAGGAGGTACTGGCACAGAGTTCTTCATCCTCATCCGGCAAGCCATTGCCGTTGGTGTCGAGGCCGACAAAGAGATCCAGATCCGGAGCTGTGGATGCGAGAATTTCCACCACGAGCCGATGTGCCGTCGCGGGCACCGTCACAAGTGCGGTATAGACACCACCAGCCGCCAGATCATAAGCATCCTGATTGGTCTGATCTTCTGCCAACGCAATCGCCTGCGTTTGTGGTTCACTGGCGAGCATTTTTACAGCCAAGTTTGGCACATCGATCAGGCGTAGACCGGTGGCGGTAAAAGCACCGGCATTGCGCCGCGTTTCGATGTCTAGATTTGCCGCAAACTCGCCTGCCGAAGCGTACACCGCGACAGGGAAATGCGCCGCAACGGTCTGGCCGCTATTGGGCGTAAAGATTAGCGTGCCAAAGGCCCACTCGGCAAAGGGGGCATTCGACACATCTGCCGTAATCGTCACGACCTGGGTCGCGCTGGCGGCCAGGGTAAAGGCTGGCGGGTTAACCGTCAATGTAAGCGTAGGCGGCACGTTGGCGCTCACACTCCAATCGACGGCGGCAGATTGGGTGCTTTGCAGCGTACGTACCCAGGTACACGTCGTAACACACTGATTCTGCGTCAAACTCGCCAGGTTAAGCGTCGAGGGATCGCCCCCCAACGCGGGGTCGGCGGCGCTAAAATTTGCGGCAGTTTCATCGAGCACAAAGCCCACCAACGGTGCGCGCGCCAGATCAATGCGCCCGGCACCCAAGTCAAACGGATTGGCGGGATAGTCGCCAGTGGCACGGCGCGCCAGTTGATTGCTCGCGACGGCACCCGTCATCAGTGCCGAACGGATCTGGCTGGGTGACCAATCGGGATAGAGCGCCTTGAGCAGCGCGCCCGCGCCCGCCACGTGGGGGCTGGACATGGAGGTGCCTTGGACCAGTTGAAAGAGTTGCCCCTGCCCACCATAGCGATCATTGACACCATTGGCATTGACGACATATTGGGGCGAAGCACCAGCCAAGATATGAATGCCCGGGGCCGTCACGTCGGGCTTGATCACATTGATCAGGTGGTTGGTACTTTCATTGATATTCGGGCCGCGCGAGCTAAAGCCGACCACAGTGTCAACCGGCACGCGTGGGTCGGGACTAAAAATCGGATTGCCCTGGGTGAAACTCGCCGTAATCGTTTCCCCTGGATGATCGGCGATGAATTGCAGGATCTGCGCACCCGTACTGGTCAGCACGCGCACTGCCGGAATCGAATAGAGATACGAATTCAGATCAAAGCTACCCTGTGCATTATAGATAATCACCGCACTCGCGCCACCCGCATTGACATAATTGCCAATCACCGTGGTGGCGACAGCGCCACTGGGGCAGAGCACCACATCGGTGGCCTGAAAGGTGCCCGGGGAGAAGGGTGCGCCACAATCACCCGCGGTGTCACCGGTGCTGTCTTCGATCCCCTCGGCGTTGACCAAGCGAAAGTTCGTGACGCCAGGGGTCGAGGTCGCGCCATAGAGGCCCGCCAGGCTCATGCCACCGCTGGCTTGCAGCGTAATCTCGCTCAGATAGAGCCGGTTGAAATAACTGGCCCCAACACTGGTAACCCAAGGCGCATTCGCGGGCGAACCAATTGTGCTGACGCCTGGGCCAGCATTGCCCGCCGATGTTGCCACAAAGACACCGGCAGCGGTCGCCGCCAGGTAGGCCTGGGCGTCAACATCAATCCACGGATCCGCGGCAAAGTCGCTGCCCACCGAATAGTTGATCACATCGACACCGTCGGCCACCGCTTTGTCGATGGCAGCGGCCAGGTCTTCGGTCGTGCCACCCTGTGGCCCCAACCCCTTATAGGCGGCGACATAGGCGCGCGGGGCCATACCCGAAACCAGACCGCGATTGATGCCATAGATGGCGGCAGGCACCCCTTCATTGCCAGCGGCAGTCGAGGCGGTGTGCGTGCCATGACCATTGTCGTCACGCCCAGACAAAAAGAGACCATCATAGCCCCCAAAGGCGCTGTAGCCTTCCAAGAAATATTGAACGCCAATCAATTTATTGTTACATTGATAGGCGAGCGAACCATCGGCGGGCGCGGTGCATTCACCCTGCCACGTGACGGGTGGCGCGGGGTAGGAGCCATCATCGGCAAAGGAAGGATGCTCCGGCCAGATACCCGAGTCGATAATGCCAACGATAACGCCTTCGCCTTTGGTACCAGGCAGGCCGCCGGTGGTTGTGCCATTCCAGACACCCGGCACATTCAAAAAGGCGGGTGAGGCGTCAGTCATGGTGTGACGCCACTGGCTGCGTTGCAACGAAGCTACGCTCGCTAGCTTGACAAGCCGGGCCGCTTCGACGGGCGATAATTTTACAGCCACGCCATTAAAGACTATTGTATAGTGGTAAAGTACCGCGACAGGCCGCCCCAACAGACTTTCGGCGGCGCGCAGAAAACTGGCCTGCTGCTCGGCCAAATAGGCGCGGTAGGCAGTCGCCGCCGTGCTGCGTACATCGACTTTGCGCATACCGGTTGCCAGGGGGCTTGTGGCGGCCAATCCGCTTAGTTCCCCTTGGTAGGTGGCGATCGGCAGATCGCCAAGCTGTACAATATAGATTGCCGGCGTGGTCGAATTGGGGTCAGTTTCGGCATAGACAGTCGGCAATTTCTGCTGTTGGTTGCGTAGCCCAGCTTTGGACCCTATTTGCGCGGCGACAGTAGCTGCGTCATTGACGACTGGTTCTACTAGAGCAGTTTGATTAATCGTTGCGGCGGCGCGCTCGGCGCGCAAACCGGCGGTGATACCGCTCAGTACGATGGCTAGACTGAACATTGTAACAAAAAAAACTAACTTTCTTGGACGCATAAAAGCAGCTTTCTGCCCATCGGGGCTGAATTCGATTGACAAGTATTTCGTCGCACAGAATAGCGCAGATTATTCGTTTATGATTGGAAGGATGAAAGCAAAGAAGCGTATTTTAATAAGCAAACTTATGATAATTTAAGTAATTTTTTTTCGCAAATCAGGCTTGCCCGCTTTATTGGCAATGATTCGTAAATCTATTATTGTATAGGGCCATCGATTGTATCACACGAAAGGAGCGTAGGCGAATGAATGATCCGGCGCTGATTTTGATCACCGGCGTCATGGCGGCGGGGAAGTCTACCGTGGCCCAAGCCCCACGGCCATTAAGTTAAGGATGGTGTGTGGATTGTCACCCCTGCGCAGGCAGGGGTCCACCGCTCTAGCGTATGGATTCCTGCCTGCGCAGAGCCTGCCCGCATGTAGATGGGGGAATGACAATTCGCCTCTTAACTTAATGGCCGTGGG